>NZ_JAVRCA010000043.1:50520-70547 GCF_034530995.1 Nostoc sp. DedQUE04
AAAGTTAGAAGTTAAGAGTTAGGAGTTAGAAGTTAAGAAAAAACTCCTAACTCCTAACTCCTCACTCCTCACTTTAAATAACTCCTACCTTTTGCCAAGCATTTCGCACAGCTTTTTGCTCATTACTGTCATTACCGTAGAGTTCGCCAGCAACTTGAATGGTGACGTTAGCAGCTTTTTTAAAATCTGCTTTGGCACGCAAGCGATCGCGTAAAGCTACATACCATATTTTGCCAGCTTTTTCCCAGGCATAGCCACCAATCTCAACAGCCGCTAGATAAAAGGCATAGTTAGGGATTCCTGAGTTGATATGTACCCCAGCATTATCTTCAGTACCAGTATATTTATCTTTCACATGGGCTGGTTGAGGATCTTTACCCATTACAGAGTCATCGTATGCTGTTCCAGGTGTTTTCATAGAGCGGAGGGCAACACCTTTGACAGTCGGTACTAAAAGACCTTCACCAATCAGCCAATCTGCCTCTTGTGCAGTCTGATTTTTAGTCTTTTGTTTAACCAAGGAACCAAAGACATCAGAAAATGACTCATTCAGTGCCCCAGGTTCGCCATAATACTGTAAACCTGCTTCGTACTGGGTTATACCGTGAGTTAACTCATGCCCAATCACATCAATTGATTTCGTGAAGCGTTGAAATAGTTCTCCATCGCCATCACCATAAACCATTTGGTCGCCGTTCCAAAAGGCATTGTCATATTTGACACCATAATGCACACTTGAGTCTAAACGTAGTCCTTTATCATCAATGGAATTGCGATCGAACATCTCATTAAACAAGTCATAAGTCGCACCAGCAGCATCATAGGCTTCATTCACTGCTGGATCGCTGCTGGGAGGATCGCCCTCAGCACGCACCAGCGTACCAGGAAGTTGCTGCCCATTTTTGGCATCGTAGATGGTACGGCGTTTCTCACCAGGAGAAGGCGCGAATGAGATATTACCTACGACGTTTCTCCGTCCCTGAAATTGTGCCGAAATATTTAATGTATGAAATGCCCAAGTACGTTGCTGGGGATTACCATTGACCACGACATTTTTTAGTATATGGGGTGGGATAATACAACAAATAGGGCATCTAGAGTATGGTGATTGCTCATGCTTGAAACCGACTGATTTCTTTTTATTTCGAGCCATCCAAGATATTCTCCTTTTGAAACTAAGTGATGGCAAACAGTGGCTTTAACTCCACTGGAGAAAGGAGCAGAAAAACGAATCTAAATCGCGTGTTCCTGGTTTCTTGTTTGAAGAAAATTTTCTACTCTGTATTTTTGGATAGGTCTGTAGAGGATTGATAGTATCCTCACGGCTACTTATGATGTGGAAATATTGTATAAAAACACCAAGCCAGCTTAATTAACGCAAGTTTTAGTCAAAACCCTTGTGTAAGTTAGCAAGACTTCCTTTACAGGCCTATTGAGTTTATATATTAGTTCTTATCAACAGAAATAATATTATTTATTGCTGTTTTGTTACTATCAAGTTGTTAATTCTATAAATGCCTATTGGAGACAGGGGAATCTCAAATCTAGGCATCCAAAACCTAAAATTTTCACAAACAGCCACCAAATACCGCTAGACCATAATATTTCCAAGGTACTGCAACTGCCTTAAATCCAGCTTTGCTCAACATTTGTAAATGAGCATCTAAGCTAGCTAGCTGGTCTTGGCTAGAGTAACCTTGAGAACTGCTGGTGGCACGTTTAGCGCGAATCTCTGTCAAGTTAATTCCCTGTTTCACTGCCCATTCCTCTCGTGCTGCTTTGTAAACTTCTGCTAAGGCTGGTGATTCTGGTAAGGTAGGATCTGCATTCCAAAAACAGCCGTCTTGAGTGAGGCTAGCAGCAATTCGCTCAAATAATTTCAACTTCATCTCATCTTGGAGATGGTGAATTGCCAAAGATGAGACACAAGCATCAAATTCGTTACCAATATCCAAGTTCTCTGGATTATCTGCCCAGTCGCCAAAATCTGCTTGTATCCCAGTCCAGCGTTGTTGATATCCAGCTGCTGTGATTTTATCTTGAGCAAATTGCAACATTCTCGGTGAGTAATCTAGGGCAATTACTTGAGAATCTGGAAAGCGGTTGAGTATCTTGAGACTAAGTTCGCCTGTACCACAACCTAATTCTAAAATACGCCGACTTGTAGAAGTTAAACAACGGGTAATTACCTCCAACATCTCATCGTATCGCGGTAACAGTTGGCGAATACCAGTGTCAAAATCCGCAGTGTTGGCGAATACCTCTCCAGGAAATAACTGTTGCATAAAATTTGGAAAAAATAGATAAATTAATCAATATTAATCATCCATCATTACTGGGGTATATGCTACATCGATAAGAGAAACTTTTAGTATTAAAATCGCTCTTGCATTTATGATGAAATAAGCTGAAGTTATTAGTTCAATAAGAACCTGTCTTTTCACTAACCTCTATCTTCTGTCAGGTGCGAACTGACATAAAACGTACTAATCTACCTCTAGTGGAAGAGGCTTCGCTGTGTTGGGTTGAGCAAAAGATGGATTTTAGTCAGACTCTAATTGCAAAAAGTGATGCCATTCTCGATCGATGGGTAGAAGCAGTTTACCAAGATGAACAAATTGAAGCTACTAATGAACTTACTTTCAAAGCTGTACGGGATAGCTTACCCCGCGTTTTGACAGCATTAGCAACAGTACTTTCTGAATCTACAACGAGCGATTTGCAGACAGTAGTAGATGCAAGTTTAGAACACGGTACACTCCGCGCCCAACAGGGATTTGAACCAGAGGAAATTGCGCGAGAGTATCGTTTACTCAGGTTTGTGATTTTTTCCTTTTTAGAAGAAGATTTATTACAGGGATCTGCACAAGAGGTGCTAAGGGCTGTTCGCCTGATTGATACAGTAATTGATGAAGCGATCGCGCGATGCTTTAATAGTTATACTCAAGGACGATTACAAGAGCTTAAACAACTCCAAAGTCAGTTACGGTTGACTAATCAAGAACTAACTCGTTTGGTTCGCGCTAATAAAGATAGTCTCTCTCATCTGGCTCATGAACTGAAAACGCCCCTCACTTCAATCATCGGTTACGCAGACTTATTTCTGCGCCAGCAGCGTCAGCAATCAGAACTCAAAGACACCTATGCAAATCTTGAAAGTATCGAGCGAGTTCTTAAGAGTGGTAGACTTCTTGTCCGGTTAATTAACGATACTCTGGAAATTTCGCGCTATGATGCCGGACAGATGAAATTGCAGCCTACTTTAACCGATGTGCGTAGTTTAATCAACTTTGTTTTAGAGATGATTGAGCCATTAGCGCGTACTAAAGAATTATCCTTGGTTGTTGAATGCGATCGCGCCCCAAGTCAAATTATCACAGATCCGCTTCGGCTTCAGCAAATTCTAATAAATCTGCTGAGTAACGCAATTCGCTACACCGAATCTGGTTCAATTCATTTGGAGTGTTGGACGATATCTCAACAGCAGTGGGCTATCTCCATTACTGATAGTGGTATTGGTATTTCTTTAGATGCTCAAGCACAAATCTTCAATCCCTATTTTCGGGAAGTAACTGCTCCCCAAGTGCAAAATTCTGATGGTACAGGATTAGGTTTAGCAATAGTCTCTCGATTCGTTCAGTTAATGGATGGTGAAATTAAAGTAGATTCACAGCTAGGAAAAGGATCTACATTTACTGTAATTTTGCCATTAGAAGCGCTCACCTATAACCACGGCTGACTATTTCAGCGAAATTTGAAAGTGAAATCGCAACTGAAACTGGTGCGTTACACTCCGTTAACGCACCTAACTGGCGCATCTACTCGTCAATTTGACCGACGCGGCGGATATTCAAAATGTCGCTCATTTTCTTAATTTGGACAAACACTTGCTCTAGCTGGGGGCGATCGCGTATATCTATTCCTAAGTCGATCAATGCCGGTTGACCAGTAGAGGTTTTTACCTGGGCATGACGGACATTGATCCCTTGATCGCTTAACCGTGACAAAATATCCTTTAGCACTCCTACACGATCCAGAGCTTCAATTTGAACATCTACTGGGTACGTATGCGGACGACCACTATTTTCGGCGGCTGGATTCCACCTAACTGGTACTAAGCGTTCATACTCCACAGTCTCCAGATTATGGCAGCCTTGGCGATGAATTGAAATCCCCCTACCTCGCGTTACCACACCAATAATTGGTTCGCCAGGAATCGGGGTACAACACCCAGCTAAATAATATACCAAACCTTCCACCCCAAATATTGGCGAATCAGTGGAGCGTGAGGTAGTTGGAGGTGCATCTCGCAAAGCTTTTGATGTCGCTGGTTCTTTGAGGATAAATGGCGACACAGTGGCAACTGGTTGTTGTCCCTTCGCTACTTCTCGCCAACGATTTAGCACTAGGTTCAACGTAATTTCTCCGTAACCTAAACCGGCAAGTAAATCTTCCACGCTGTGGTAGTTACACTTTTCGGCGACAATCTGCATCGCATCCGACTTCAGCAGGCTATCAAAACCAGTTTTACCCAGTTCCTTCTCTAACAACTCCCGTCCACGGGCGACATTTTCTTCCCGGCGCGATCGCTTGTACCATTGTTTTATCCGATATTTCGCTGCCGAAGTTCTGACAAAGTTCAACCAATCTAAACTCGGATGGCAGTTCTTTTGGGTGAGAACTTCTACAATATCGCCATTGTGCAGTCGCGTTGACAGTGGCACCATTCGCCCATTCACCCGCGCCCCTGAACAGTGGTTTCCGACTTCTGTGTGAATGCGATAAGCAAAATCTACAGTGGTAGCACCGGGACTTAAAGGAACAACATCCCCCTTAGGGGTGAAGACATAGACATCATCTTCAAATAGATTATCTTTGACGCTATCAAGATATTCTTGGGCATCCTTAAGATCGGTTTGCCATTCTAGCAGTTGCCGCAGCCAAGTAAACTTGTCATCTGTCGCTGTCAAATGGCTAATGCTAGAACCACCTGTTTCTTTATACTTCCAATGAGCGGCAATCCCATACTCGGCGATATGATGCATTTCGATTGTCCGAATTTGCACCTCTAAAGGACGGCCAGTTAATCCAATCACCCCAGTATGCAACGACTGGTAACGGTTAGGTTTTGGCAGTCCAATGTAGTCTTTAAATCTCCCAGGAATTGGGCGAAAAGCATCATGAACCACCGCCAACGCCCGATAGCATTCTTCATTGGTTTGAACAATTATTCGCAGCGCTGCCAAATCGTAAATTTCATGAAATTCCTTTTGCTGGCGGTGCATTTTTTGATAAATGCTATAAAGGTGCTTGGGACGACCGCTAATCTCCTGAAAGTGGATTCCGGCTTGCTGCAAACGCTCTTGCAACATATTCGTAGCTCTAACCAACTTCTCTTCTCGCGCCGTGCGTTTTTCAGAAACATGCTCTTGCATTTGGCGGTAAGCTTCCGGTTCCAAATACTTAAAAGCCAAATCTTCCAGTTCCCATTTAATCCGCCAAATCCCCAAGCGATTGGCTAAGGGTGCGAATATATCTCGCGTTTCTTGGGCACTGCGGCGGCGGCTGGCCTCTGACATATATTGTAAAGTTCGCATATTATGCAAACGATCTGCCAATTTCACCACAATTACCCGAATATCTTGCGCCATTGCCAAAAACATCCGTCGGAAGTTTTCGGCTTGGCTTTCGGTTTTGCTGGTGAAATTGATTTTAGAAAGCTTGGTGACACCTTCAACCAATTGCCGCACTTCTTGGCCAAAGCGTTCTTCTATTTCTTGACTTGTAACTTCTGTATCTTCAACGACATCATGGAGAAATCCAGCTGCTATCATAGCAGCACTGCCTCCCAAGTCACGCAGCAATTCAGCCACAGCAATGGGATGAGCAATGTATGGTTCTCCCGATTTGCGGTATTGACCTTCATGCAGTTGGTAAGCAAATTCAAATGCCCGACCAATTAAGACCGCATCATTATGTCTTCGGTCATCTTCTGCTGCGCCGCTAGTTGTCGATGACTCCTTCAAACATTTTTTTAACCATTCGGGAATGGCAAGGTCAACTGATGAATTTATCGCTATACTGCTCATACAATTTGGGTTTGAATGGATCGGTAGATAAGTGAATGATAAATAAAACTAGCAGCATCGCCCTGAAAAGATGCTGTTACTTAAAGACGGGTTGGAAAAAGCAGTGTAAGGACGATTCTCCAATTGCCAGTGGTAGTCATCCAGTTTGAGTTCCAAGAATCGTTAAAGAAAGAAAATCCATTGATGGCAAACAAAGCCCCAAATTACGATTTGAGGCTTTTAGTGCTGATAAGTCTTTAAGAAAGTTTATTGTAGAAGAAAAATTACTTGACATTAATACTATCTTAACTAGCACTGGATGTCTTTAAACCGTGAGAAATATCTGGCATTCGTAACTTTATTAGAGCAATTACGCTCCGATGCCACAACTACCCAAATCGTTGCGCCAGAACTGCGGCAGCGTGTAGCTACGTTGCAGCAATTTTTCGGGCAACAGATTGTGCCTTTGGCTGATGAAAACTGGCGAGTGCAGTCTTATCAAACGGAGATGAGCAAGCAATTGCGCCTGTTGGAAATAGATGTGATGTTTTTGCAAGGAGCGCGGCAAGCATCTACTGTACAAACGAGACTTCAAACGATTAGCGATCGCTTGACAACCCTCATTCAATACTGTGATGCTATTCTGCAACCAGAAGTGGAAGGAGAAAAATAACAATTGTTCACCTTTTTCTCTAATTTCTCCATCATCTCATTTATGACCGATGATGAAAAGTTATTTTGCTAACAAGTTGAATTGGGAATTGGGAATTGGGAATTGGGCATTGGGCATTGGGCATTGGGAATTGGTTATTCTCGTTGTCCCTCTAAAGTTCTGATTTAAGGAAGCTTTATCTTAGTCTTGTCCCCATGCTCCATGCCCAATGCCCCATGCCCCATGCCCCATGTCCCATGCCCTATGCCCAATGCCCTATGCCCCATTCCCAATACCTTTGAGGAGAAGATTCATGGTGCGGCGCATGTATGCTTCTACTGGCTCGGTTGTGGGTTTGAAGATCAGTGCATAATATAGTGAACCGCTTACAAGGTCGATAATTAAGTCTACGTCTGCGTCCTTGTGAATTTCGCCTCTGGACTTGGCACGTTTAAGTATTTTAGAAAAGGCTTCACGTCTGAGTTTTGTATATTTTGTCCAGTAAACCTCGGCAAACTGAGGATTGCTAGAGGCTGTACTAATAATCAGTGCAAGTGTCTGACGACCAAGGGGACTATCTATTTTTTTGGCGGCATTCTTAATCAGGATATCCATGTCTCCCCAAAAGCTGCCGGTATCGGGGATCGCTAAATCATCTCTGAGACTTTCGATCGCGTCTGCAACTAGTTCTTCTTTGGAAGTATAACGCCGATAGATGGTTGTTTTACCAACTCCAGCACGAGAAGCGATCGCTTCTATACTCATGCTTTCATATCCTACCTCTGCAAGCAGATCCAAAGTTGCTTGCAGAATCGCTTGGTCGGCGTGGATGCTGCGTGGGCGTCCAGAGGTGCTGTTGATTTGCTTACTCATAAAAATATCATCCCCAAGCAATATCTTTTTGGTCATTTACTCCACTGTTGGGCATAGAACATCGCTTCTGGGAAACAAATAAGCTTTATAACCCAATTCTCACGCACTAAAACAGCAGCAATGACCATCCATCTTTAGCATAGGTATTTCTGCCACTTTTCAGAAAAAACTCTCTTGACCGTTTTTATATGATACGCTACCGTAGCGTATATATACAATACTTAATTTTAGCTTTGGCATTGCTCGACATCTCCCAAATATTATTTGTGCTAAATAATGGCTATCAACATTAAAGGTTCTAGTTTTGACCAATTTGGTTATGTCCACGGGCCATTGAAGTGGGCGATCGCATTTACGGCTTCTCTTGGTGCAATATTAGAAGTAATTGATACTAGTATTGTTAACGTTGCTCTCACTGATATCCAAGCTACCTTGGGTGCAACTGTCAGTGAAGTGGGTTGGGTAGTTAGCGGATATGCGATCGCTAACGTCGTCTTAATTCCCTTATCTGCATGGTTGGGAGATTACTTTGGGCGTAAAACCTACTTTATCTTCTCGCTAGTTGGTTTTACGATTTCCTCTATTTTATGTGGGCTGTCCTTCAATCTACCGATGTTGATTGCGGCTCGAATTCTCCAAGGTTTATGCGGTGGCGGATTGCTAGCGAAAGCCCAAGCGATTTTGTTCGAGACTTTTCCCCCAGCTGAACAAGGTTTGGCCCAAGCAGTTTTTGGCGTGGGTGTAATTGCTGGGCCGGCAATTGGCCCAACCTTAGGAGGATTTTTAGTAGATGGTTTAGGCTGGCGCTGGATTTTCTTTGTCAACATTCCCTTTGGGATCGTTGCAGTCGCGATGTCTTTGGCGTTTTTGCCAAAAAATAAAGATAAGAGCGATACAAAGAACCAAGCTGTTGATTGGTGGGGAATTGGCTTTTTAATCGTGGCCGTGGGTAGCATACAAACTGTATTAGAAGAAGGGGAAACAGACGATTGGTTTTCCTCTAGTTTCATCGTTTCTCTGACTATCCTCGGTGTTATCGGCTTGGGGTTGTTTATTTGGCGAGAACTGAAAACAGATCACCCGGCTGTGGATTTGAGAGTTTTGCGCCACCGTTCTTTAGCTGCGGGAAGCGTTCTTTCAGCAGTGGTGGGTATGGGGCTTTATGGCGCACTGTTTGCTGTGCCGATATTTGCTCAGAGCGTGCTGCAATTTACGGCTACACAAACAGGACTATTACTAGCACCTGGGGCTTTAGCGTCTGCGATCGGGATGGTTTTATTAGGCAAGCTGACTAGTATAGTTGATGCCCGATTTTTAATTGCGATCGGCGCTGTCGGCTCATCTGGAGTCATGTTTCAATTAGCAGCAATTACTCCACAAAGCGGCACAGACGATTTATTTTGGCCATTGGTATGGCGCGGAGCTTTTACTGTATTTATGTTTCTCCCTTTGAGTTTGGCAGTTTTAGGCCCGCTACCTAAACAAGATGTTTCTGCTGGTTCTGGTTTCTACAACCTTACCCGACAACTAGGTGGCAGTATCGGCATTGCCCTACTTACTACTCTGCTTGACCGACGACAGGTTTTTCATCGAGCTATGCTGTTAGCAAAACTTAGCCCTTATGACCCAGAAACCAGTCAGCGTCTCGACTTGCTCAACGGGGCACTCCAAGGTCAAGGTATGGATGCGGCAACAGCACAACAACAAGCACTAGCTTTATTGAGTCAAACAGTAGATATTCAAGCTGCGGTTTTATCTTACGCAGATTGCTTTCGAGTCGTAGGGATAGGGTTTCTTTGCTCATTACCTCTGTTGCTATTTCTGGGTAAAGGCGGTGCAGGAGCGAAAGCGCCAGTCGGGCACTAAGGTAAAGGAAATAAGGAAATAGCGATCGCATCCCTATTCTAAATTTTCTGAGTGCAAAACTACGTAATAACACGGCTTTTGGATTATTTTCTGCCGAAAGTGATAGCAGAAAATTAATACACACCGATCGATCTGGATGAAAAAAGTAAAAGTCCCACTCAGTTTTGAGCGGGACTATATGAAGTCTTATTTCTAAAATGAGAAATCTTAAGTCTTAGAAAAAGTTCATGATTGTAATAACCCCAACGCTGGTTAACATCATTAAAGCGCCCATAATTATAGACTGACCTAATGGATTGCTGAATTTTGCGTTGTTCATTTAAGTAAAATCCCTTTTATTAATAGTTCCTTAACCATATCAAAATCAGTATAAATATCTATAAAACTAATGCAAAACTTAAATTACCGTAAATTTTCTTAATAATAACTATTGTAGACACTTTTGTATAATTTATATCAAGTATTTAGCGTAATTATTTTCTTGTCCTATTCTCCATTTTCAAAATGTAGTACTTTCCGCCCAAAATAATTACCTTATCTCCGAGCGGAATACGCGTCTTGATGCAGTAAGATCGATATTAATCAAGGTAGAAATATTTGAATAGAAGATTATCATGACAGTCTCCACGGCATCTAGAAACCAAGCGATCGCTTTTGACTTAGACAAATTAAATGAACAATTTGAAACTGCCACACCCAAAGACATACTGGCATGGTCTATAGAGAATATCCCAACGGGGCTGGTGCAAACAAGCGCCTTTAACGTGGATGACATGATAATTACCCATATTCTTTACAGCGAACTGAAGCATCCCGTTCCTGTAATCTTTCTCGACACTTTGCACCACTTCCCTGAAAGCCTAGAATTAGTTGCCAAAGCCAAACAAATCTATAATCTGGATTTGCAAACTTTCAAAACTCCAGACGTAGACACCCGCGAAGCCTTTGAAGCCAAATACGGCGACAAACTTTGGGACACGGATATTGCCCAATTCCACAATATTACAAAAATTGAACCATTATTACGGGGTTTAGACGAACTCAACAGCGTTGCTTGGATTACCGGACGCCGCCGTGACCAAGCAGTAACCCGTGCAAATATGCCCATATTTGAATTTGATAATAAAGGTCGGCTGAAAGTAAATCCCATAGCTACCTGGACACGCAAAGACAGCTGGGTTTACGTGGCTGAACATGGAGTCATCTACAACCCCCTCCACGACCAAGGTTATCCCAGCATCGGTGACCAACCGATTACCACCAAAGTAGGCGAAGGCGAAGACGAACGCGCCGGACGCTGGCGGGGAAGTGATAAAACAGAATGTGGAATTCATATTTAGTCATTGGTCATTTGTCATTAGTCATTAGTCATTGGTCAAAAATGACAAAGGACAAACGGTTAAGGACTCATTTAGTCATTTGTAATTAGTATTAGACAAAGGACAAATGACTAAGAACAAAGGACAAATATGATTAAAATCCTCCATCTCTCCGATATCCACATGGGAAGCGGCTTCTCCCACGGACGAATTAATCCAGAAACGGGATTAAATACACGGTTGGAGGATTTTGTCAATACTCTATCTATATGTATTGACCGAGCGCTGACAGATGCGGTTGATATGGTGATATTTGGTGGCGATGCTTTCCCAGATGCGACACCACCGCCTTATGTACAACAAGCGTTTGCTAGCCAGTTTCGCCGTCTGATGGATGCCAATATTCCAACAGTGCTGTTGGTTGGCAACCACGACCAACATTCCCAAGGGCAGGGAGGGGCGAGTTTAAATATTTACCGCACTTTGGGAGTGCCAGGGTTTGTTGTTGGCGATACATTAACTACGCACTATATCGAAACCCGTAATGGCAAAGTGCAAGTAATCACCCTGCCTTGGCTGACCCGTTCCACCTTGATGACTCGCCAAGAGACTGAAGGTTTATCTTTGGCGGAAGTCAACCAACTATTAACGGAACGTCTGCGAGTTGTTTTAGAAGGGGAAGTTCGCCGTCTTGACCCAGATGTACCTACTATCCTTTTGGCTCACTTGATGGCTGACAATGCTAGCTTGGGTGCAGAACGCTTTTTAGCAGTAGGTAAAGGCTTTACTCTACCCTTATCTTTGCTGACGCGACCTTGTTTTGATTATGTAGCATTGGGACACGTCCACCGCCACCAAAATCTGAATAAATCCAACAACCCGCCGGTGATTTATCCAGGGAGTATTGAGCGGGTAGATTTTAGTGAAGAAAAAGAAGACAAAGGCTATGTGATGATAGAACTGGAGCGGGGAAGCGCTGAGTGGGAATTTTGCCCTTTAACAGTTCGGACTTTCCGCACCATTGAAGTTGATGTCTCAAAAGCAGACGAGCCGCAAGCGGTGTTAATGAAAGCGATCGCCAAGTATGATATTCAAGATGCTGTAGTGCGGCTAATTTACAAACTCCGCTCTGAACAGATGGATTTAATTGACAGTTCCTCTCTACATACTGCTTTAAGTCCCGCTCACACTTACACCATTCAAGCAGAATTAGTGAGTCAATTAGCTAGACCTCGAATTCCTGAATTGAGTGCAAGTAGCAGCATCGACCCAATGGAAGCCTTAAAAACTTACTTGAACAATCGCGAAGACCTGAAAGACATCGCAACCTCGATGATGGATGCAGCACAAAAGTTGCTAGCAGATGAAGTGGAAGTTTGGCTGGAAGCAGCAACTAATGAGTAGGATAAAATAATTCGTAATTCGTAATTCGTAATTCGTAATTAACAATTTTTATAGAATAACGAACTCTTCTAGGCGCGGAGGGCACGGAGAAATCAGAGTTATAGAGGTATTTTGTGTAAGCCCTATTTTTCACTCTCCAAAATATTATGACGCAAACAATCCCAGCAAAGGCCATCGACTTACGTTATTTAATTGATAACTTTGGTATTGAGTTAGTTTTGGATGGCTCATTCTTTTGGGAATGGCAAGAAGATTTACCAGAAATTAATGATTTAGATAAACAACTTTTAGATAAGGTAAAAACGGGTTATTTTAATCTTCTTAATTACCCACCTTTACTAGAAGATGTAGTCAGAATGGCAGTTGTAGACCCATTGCTTTTTATTGGGGATTTTTATCTAGCTCCGTATTATGTAAAATCAGAAGAATCTATAGATATTGCTGTGCCAGATGAAGATGTAATTATCAAAGGTAGAATAGATACCTTAGTTTTAAAAGAGCAATTTTGGCTAATGATTATTGAGTCTAAAAGAGCTTCGTTTTCAGTCGAACAAGGACTCGCACAAATTCTTGCTTATCTGTTAGGAAATCGAGATAATGATAAACTTAGTTTTGGTATGATTGCTACGGGAAGCGAGTTTATTTTCGTTAAATTAGTGAAAGGAAATCCACCACGTTATGCTTTATCAAAGGGTTTTTTGATGCGTAACCCTGGAAATGAATTGTACGACGTGCTACGTATATTGAAACGCCTGACTCAGTTGGTGGGTGCTTAAACCCGATCGCCCTGATCGTATATTCTCACAACAAGGGCGATGTCTGGCGACCAATAGCTACGCGTCTACGCTACATCAGTTAATCAGTTAAGATTAAGTAATGAGAAAATATCTAAAATTTGAATAGTAAAGATTACAGGAGTAAGCATATAATGCAAATTAGAGGAATCAAACGCGGCCAAACTATTGAATTATTAGAGCAAATTCACAGTATTCCTGATGGGGCAGAAATAATCGTTAATCTAGAACTACCTGCTACTGAACCTGTAGTAGCAAAACTAGACTTAACAGATGAACAAAGACTAGCAAAATTGAATCAATTATTTGGAGTTTGGCAAGACCAAACAGAGTTGATAGATATCTTTGCTGAAATTAACCAGCAGCGTCATACTTACCAAGGAAGGGTAATAAATTCAATAGATAAATAGAATCAAGACTCATGTATCTTTTAGATACTAACATTTGTATTGCACTGCTTAACGGTAATTCCAAAGTAGTACCTGTATTCAATCGCTATTTCAGCCAATGCTATCTATCTACAATAGTAGTTTCAGAACTTTACAAAGGTGTTTACTGTTCTAAACAAGTTGAAAAAAATTTAGAAACACTAGCACAACTAACTGAACTATTACCTATTGAGCCATTTGATATAGATGCTGCCAGACAATTTGGTAAAATCCAAAGTGAATTGAGGCAAATTGGTAGACCAACAGGAGAAGTAGATGCACTAATTGCTGCTGTTGTCCGTTCTCGTAATGATATTTTGGTTACAAACAATATCAAAGATTTTGAAAATATACCTAATTTGCAATTAGAGAACTGGTTAGAGTAGCAAAAAAGCTGTATGAGTATTTTTACAAGTGAGCGCTCGCCCGATTATATATTCTCATAACAGGGGCGATCGCTCTTTCAATAATGAGAGAATAATTAATATAGTATAAATTCAGAAAAGAAGAGTGATGAAGCGAGAGTTTAATGTAATTCTCGAACGAGATGCTGATGGCTACTTTGTTGCTTCCGTCCCTAATCTTCCTGGTTGTCATACGCAAGCCCAAACTTTAGATGAGTTAATGGAGCGGATTAGAGAAGCGATTGAACTTTGTTTAGAATTTGAGGAAGAACAGCACGATTCAGTGGACTTTGTTGGTATTCAACGAGTCGCAGTTGAGATATGAGTCAATTCCCAAGTGTCAAAATAAAATCGAGCCTTCATTATTGTTTTGTATTAATAATTACATATTTTTAGCAAATATTATGTATGCAATCAGATTGTTTTGCTATCCAGCAAAAAAACTGTCTTCTAAAATGCCTTGGTAAATCAGATTTATTTACTAGTTTTGATCGTTAATTGCTCATTGAGTAAAAAAAAATTAATCCAGATGATAAATATTATTCTATATACCCTATAATTCTCATAATCACGGTATCCGTGTAGAAATACCGTAGATTTAGGGGTGATTCTAATGAGCAAGTCGCAGCAATCGACACAATTAAGTAAATTTCTAAGTCAAGGGATGCAGGCTTATGTCATCAAAGCTTTGCAGAGTATACAACTCCGGTATCAACACGCAATTAAAAGTTGGTTGAATGGACGCAGTGTACAAAGCTTTGTGAGTCTGTTTTTAACAAGTATTTTTTTGAGTATAGCAGTTGCCTCTTGTTCTGGAAGCAGTTCAGCTAGCAAAAATGATGTTAAGCTAAAACTTGTATCTTTCTCTGTTACCAAAGCCGCTCATGACCAAATAATTCCCAAGTTTATCGAAAAGTGGAAGCAAGAACACAACCAAAACGTCACATTTGAGCAAAGTTATGGAGGTTCTGGCGCTCAAGCGGCTGCTGTCATTAACGGTTCGCAAGAAGCAGATATAGTACACTTAGCACTTCCTCTCGATGTCAGCAAAATTCAACAAGCAGGTTTGATTAAATCAGGTTGGGAAACCGAAGCTCCGAGAAATGGTATTGTTAGTAAATCGGTTGCTGCGATCGTCACCCGTGAAGGCAATCCAAAAGGTATCAATACTTGGGCAGACTTAGCAAAAGATGGCGTGAAAGTGATTGCCGCCAACCCAAAAACTTCTGGTATTGCTATCTGGGAATTCTTGGCTTTCTGGGGTTCGGTGAGTCTAACAGGTGGTGATGAAGCCACAGCGCTAGATTATGTCACCAAAGTTTATAAGAATATCCCGACTCTAACAAAAGATGCCCGTGAGGCTAGCAATTTATTCTTCCAAAAAGGTGAGGGAGATGTTTTAATTAACTACGAAAATGAGGTAATTTTGGCAGGACAAAATGGGACGAAGTTGCCTTATGTTGTACCTCAAGTCAATATTTCTATTGATAATCCTGTGGCGGTAGTTGATAAAAACGTCGATAAACACAGTACAAGAGAAGTTGCACAAGCATTTGTTGATTTTCTTTATTCTACAGAAGCTCAACGGGAATTTGCTAAATTACAATATCGTCCTGTTAATCCCACCGTTAGCCAAGAAGTAGCATCACAACATCCGCCAATTAAAACTTTATTCACATCTCAAGATTTGGGTGGCTGGGATATTATTCAGAAAAAGTTTTTTGGAGATGGAGCAATTTTTGACAAAGTGCAAGCTGCAAATAAAGCATGATATGTATTTTTTAATGCAGCATTTTTTATTTGCAGATAGTCAAGCATAAGCAGCAATTTACAGTCATTTTACTGAAATTAATAATTTTATGAGCTTTCGTAGCCGATTTAAGGATAGCTTTTTCCTAACATCTTTAATGCTTATTGCCAGCAGTATCAGTGGTTGTAACGGTGGGCAAGAATTGAAAAGTCAAGTGAGTATTGATGGTGCAGCTGTAGGCTTTCCGATTTCTTTAGCAGTTGCAGAAGAATACGGTAAAGTTAAACCTGAGGCTCAAGTTAGCGTTGCCTCAAGTGGCACTGGTGGTGGTTTCAGTAAATTTTGTAATGGCGATATTGATATCGCTGGTGCTTCTCGAACCATTAGAGATGAAGAAATCAAAAAATGTAAAAGTAAGAATATTGAATTTGTCGAGTTGCCTGTAGCTTTAGATGGCATCGCCGTAATTACCAACCGTAAAAATAACTTTGCCAAATGTCTAACTATTAAGGAACTGGGTAAGATTTGGGGCGGCAAATCAGACGGCAAAATATTGGCATGGAATCAAGTTAATCCCAAGTTTCCTAACGAAAAGCTAAAGCTATATGCTCCATCTTCTGATACGGGAACATTCGATTATATGACTCAAGCTGTGACTGGCAAAGCCAAGAATGGCCGTACAGACTACACTGCTACTCAGAATCAAAACCTTCTCGTACAAGGAGTGTCAGGTGATGTAACAGCCTTGGGTTATGTTGGGATATCTTACTACATTCAAAATCAAGAAAAACTGAATCTAGTTGCTGTAGAAAGTCTTACTGGAAAGTGTGAAAAACCAGTTCCAGTGGATAATGTAATTAAAAATATCTATACACCTTTGTCCCGTCCTCTCTTCATCTATGTCAGCAAAAAATCTTTAGATACTAAGCCAGCAGTCAAAGAATTTGTAGATTTTTATCTAGAAAATTCTTGGAAGTGGGTAGATAGTGTAGGTTATGTAGCATTACCTGATGAAGCTTACCTCAAAGTCAAACAAAAATTTGCTACTGGTGAAACTGGGACAAAGTTTAAAAAAGCAAAACCAGGTGAACCGATCACAAACTTTATTTAAATAAAGTCTCAGGCATAGTAGTTTAATTTTAGTGAGAAGTTAATTGTTTATGCAAAATACTAATTCTCAAGATGGTCTTTATCTCCAATCCAGACAGTCTCTGGATAAAAATCCATCTGAAGATATATCTGAAAAGATTGTTGCGGCGATTTTATTTGCTTGTGCTTTAGTTTCGGTTTTGACTACTTTTGGTATTGTCGTAATTATTTTTCAGGAGACATTCAGTTTTTTCCAAGAAGTTTCCTTTGCCAAATTCTTTCTTGATACTAAATGGACACCTCTATTTGCAGAGAAACATTTTGGCATTTGGCCCTTAATTAATGGCACTTTTTTAACTACAGCTATTGCAATGGCGGTTGCTATTCCTCTAGGTTTGTCTTCTGCGATTTATTTAAGTGAGTATGCTCAACCCAAAGTAGCAGCTATTTTACGTCCGGCAGTGGAACTTTTGGCAGGAGTACCTACAGTAGTATATGGTTACTTTGCCCTGTTGTTCCTTACACCATTGATGCGAAATGTGATACCTCTGGAAATATTCAACGCTTTGAGTGCGGGGTTAATGATGGGGGTAATGATTACTCCTACTGTTGGTTCTATCAGCTTAGATGCTATCCGAGCAGTTCCGCGTTCTTTGCGAGAAGGATCTTATGCTTTAGGTATTACTAAACTGGAAACCATTTTTAAAGTAGTTCTACCAGCCGCACTTTCTGGAATCATCGCCTCGATTATTTTGGGTATTTCTCGAGCTGTGGGTGAAACAATGACTGTCCTCATCGCCGCCGGACAGCAACCAAGACTAACTATCAACTTTGCAGAATCAGTAGAAACAATGACAGCTTACATGGCACAAATTTCTGGTGGAGATAGTCCGCGCGGTAGCCTCAATTTCAAAACATTATATGCTGTAGGCGCTGTTTTATTTCTACTTACCCTTGCTTTGAATATTGTGAGTTTCTGGATTGCTAATCGCTTTAAAGAAAAATACGACTAAATAGATATGGCTACAAGTTATCAACAAGATGATTCTCTCGATTCTGCGGCAGAATTTACCGATAATGTTGAAAGTAGAGAGACATTAGGGAAAGTATTTGAAGTACTTTTTTTGTTAGGATTGCTGATTGGTTTATTTGTCCTAGCGTTGCTACTTTTTGATATTTTGAAAGACGGATTAGGCAGATTTTTATCACCCGGCTTTCTCACGGAAACTCCTTCTCGTTTTCCTGACCAAGGTGGCATCCGCCCTGCAATTATCAGCAGTATTCTTTTAGGGTTGGTTGTGATTTTAGTTACTGTCCCCATTGGTGTTGGAGCAGCTTTATATCTAGAAGAGTATGCACCTAAAGCTTGGTGGACAGCGATTATTGAGATTAATATCAGTAATCTGGCGGGTGTACCTTCTATCGTCTATGGATTGCTGGGTTTAGGGGTTTTCAATTATTTGCTTGGGTTTGGCCCTGCTTTGATTTCCGGTGCATTGACTTTATCTTTGTTGTCTTTACCAGTAATTATTGTGACGGCTAGAGAAGCAATTCGCGCTGTTCCAGATTCTCTGAGAAATGCTTCTTATGGATTAGGTGTCACAAAATGGCGAACTATTAGTAATCATGTCATACCTTATGCTGTTCCCGGTATTCTGACGGGGGTGATTATCTCTGTATCTCGCGCTATAGGTGATGCAGCTTCTCTGATTGTTGTAGGTGCTGTGGGTTTTCTCACCTTTAACCCTGGTTTGTTTCAGAGATTTATGGCATTACCCATTCAAATTTACAGTTATATAACTCGTCCCGAACCGGGTTTTGCTAGTGCAGCAGCAGCCACAATTATTGCGTTGTTAATTTTGATTTTAGCTTTAAATGGTGTTGCAATTTATATTCGACAACGCTTCTCAATAAATTAGGTAATTAAATATCTAATTTGGATAGATTCATAGATATTGGAGTTCAACCAAATGACTTATAGCAATAGTAGAAGTAAATCAGATAGTGCCACAATTGACCAAGATAATGGTGTATTCAATGTTGAAGGTGTGAAGGTGTATTACGGTGGATTTCTGGCACTTTTAGATGTCTACTTAAAGATTCCTGATAAACAAATTATTGCTTTTATTGGGCCTTCAGGATGTGGTAAAAGTACTCTTCTGCGTTGCTTCAATCGAATGAATGATTTAATCCCTGGAGCTAAAGTTGAGGGTAGACTGAATTATCGCGATCGCAATATTTACGATCCTAAGATAAATTCTGTAAAATTACGCCGCCAAGTCGGAATGGTTTTTCAAAGACCGAATCCTTTCCCCAAGTCAATATACGAAAATATTTCCTTTGGGCCGCGTGCTAACGGTTATAAAGGTAACATCGATGAATTAGTGGAAGATTCTCTCAGACGTGCTGCTATCTGGAATGAAGTCAAGGACAAACTCAAAGAGAAGGGTACTGCATTATCTGGCGGACAACAGCAACGACTTTGTATTGCGCGTGCGATCGCGATGAAGCCAGATGTATTATTGATGGATGAACCATGTTCTGCTCTCGACCCAATTTCTAGTCGCCAAGTAGAAGAACTCTGCTTAGAACTCAAGGAGCAATACACCATCATCATGGTGACACACAATATGCAGCAAGCTTCTAGAGTCGCAGATTTCACGGCTTTCTTCAATACAGAAATTGACGAGCATGGCAAACGTCGCGGCAAATTAGTTGAGTTTAATCCGACAGCCCAAATGTTCAGTTCTCCTCAAACCAAAGAAGCTGAAGATTATATTAGTGGACGCTTCGGTTAAAGAGGCATCACAGCATAAGGGGAAAAGTATAGCGGTTCTCGGTTGGATGCATTACAGTTTTCACCTCTCTCCAAACCTCTCTCCTTGTAGGAGAGAGGCTTTGAGTCTTAATAACCATGAATAAACCAATAATTTATTTAAATAGTTCCATTGTAAATACTGCCATCTGGCATGATGGTTCTACAAAAAATAGAATCTTTAACCATCTCCTGAATAAATTCAATCTCAGCACCAGTCAAGTCAGCATCAGTCAAATTTGCACCCCGCATGACAACGTTTCGCAGACAAGCGTTAGTTAACTTGGCATCGGTCAAATCAGCACCATCAAGGTTAGCGTATCTGAGATCAGCACTAGTCAGATCAGCCCCTCGCAAGTTGGTGTTTCGCAAACAGGTTTGTCCCAACTGAGCGCCTTTGAAGTTAGCTCCACTTAGATTGCTCCCCTCCATAAAAATCTCGCCAACGGACGAGTTACTTAAATTGATTCCGCTCAAATTGGCTCGATACAATTCATCAGACCCCTCAATGTTACAGCTATTTTCAGGTAATTGAACCACAAACTAAGTTAGACTGAAGAAATAA
>NZ_JAVRCA010000044.1:0-69662 GCF_034530995.1 Nostoc sp. DedQUE04
TTCTAGAATCAGAGGTAAATCACTATCAATTTCTTGGGTTTGTTGCCCATTTGTAATTGAACGAAAGAGACGACGACCTCGACTATCAAAACCAATTTTATCTGCAACTGCCATAAAGATTGAGTAATCTTCTGGTATTGGCAAATCCCCACCTTTGCGCTGAAAAGGCTGTAAAACTTAGAACAAGCCTGGAATAACACAGATGCTAAAAACCAGATTATTCAAGAGCTTGGCAATGCCGTCTTCCCTACACCCGACACCCTACCCCCCACACCCTTCTTTCTGAGAATGCTCTTGTCAAACATCAAGTGTAGCGGTGGGCTACGCCTCGGTGGAGGCGATGATCTCTGACCGACCGGAGGCGATCGCATCTAACAACACTAATCCCATTAGTATCAGTCCCTCTGTGGATTGTCTGGACTGAAGGTGAAGTGCTTGGATGGCAGCTTCAGTTTCTGGGTCAATACTGGCAGTGGCTTCATCCAAAATCAAGATTTCGGGGTTCAAGGCAATGACACGCATAAACGCTAACAACTGGCGTTGACCTTGCGATAGATTTTGGCCGCGGTCTTCCAGTACCGTATCAAAGCTTAGTGGCAAGCTCTCGATGAAATCTAGGGTCTGTATCAGTTCGGCGGCATGTCGGGCATCTTCTGGCGTGATGGTCGAGTTACTCAATGCAATGTTGTCATAGACAGTACCAGGGAACAGATGAAAGTCTTGAAAGATTAAACCTACACGCTTACGGATCTGTGCAGAACAAGAGTAAAAAGCAAGTATAGAACTGTTGAACCAGAGAGTTACCAAATATGAGACACTAAGCATGAATACAATTTCATATGAACACTCGTTTATTAAAAAGTGCAAATAAATTTTAATTGTCAACTATGTAATTGTTGCTATTTATACCATGATCGGGAAAACTTATCGTTTTCAGGGCAATGCAAAACAATACAAATTTAAGCATCGATTGTGTAGACAAGCTTAAGGTACTGGCAGATGAAACCCGTTTAGGAGTTTTACAACTATTGATTGACAGTCCGAAGCGAGTCGGAGAGATGAATGCGATTTTGCATTTGGAGCAAAGTCTCCTCTCTCATCATTTGCAGGTTTTGCGTCGAGCCAAATTAGTTGTGCGAGAGCGAGATGGCAAAGCATTTCTCTATCGTCTTGCCCCTCAAGTCGAAGTAGCTACAGGCAAGGCTTTAAACTTTGGTTGTTGTGTTCTCTCGTTCAACTAAAACCTGGAATATCTAATAAAGGTAGAAGATGAAACATTCCCAAATTTCGGCGATCGCAATAGGATTAGTGACAAGCATTTGGTTGCAAGGTTGTTCTCAACCTCCGCAAGCAGTCACAAACGATCCAAATAAGCTACAAGGAAAATTGGTACTTACTGGTTCAAGTACAGTTGCACCATTAGCAGCAGAAATTGGCAAAAAATTTGAATCGCAACATTCCGGTGTGCGAGTTGATGTGCAATCAGGCGGTTCTTCTCGCGGGATTACAGATGCTCGTCAAGGTGTAGCTAATGTTGGCATGGTTTCCCGTGCCTTAAAGCCTGACGAAAAAGATTTAAAAGCCTTTTCCATCGCTCGTGATGGAGTAACGGTGATTCTCCATCAGGAAAATCCCCTGCAATCCCTAACTGACAAGCAAATTGTAGATATTTACACAGGCAAGGTGAATAACTGGAAACAGGTAGGGGGTAAAGATGGGGCAATTACAGTTGTTAATAAAGCCGAAGGACGTTCTACCCTGGAATTGTTTACCCACTACTTCAAGCTAAAAAATACTGACATCAAAGCACAAGTAGTGATTGGTGATAATGAGCAAGGAATTAAGACTGTAGCCGGAAACCCGAATGCTATTGGCTATGTTTCCATTGGCTCGGCAGAAAATAGCGCCGCCAATAAAGTACCAATCAAATTGCTAGCTGTAAACGGTGTAGCAGCAACAACAGCTAATGTACAAAACGGGAGCTTTCCTATTTCTCGACCGCTTAACTTGGTTACAAAAACCGAACCCCAAGGACTGGCTAAAGAATTTATTGACTTTGCACAATCGCAGCAGGTAAGTGACATTGTTAAAAAGCAAAACTTTGTCTCCATCGCCAAATGATTTTTGGTTAATTTGGATACTACGAGGAGCAGCAACAATCGCCGGAGCGATCGCACTTTTAATTGTTGTTTTTCTACTTTCCGAATCCTTACCAATCTTCAGTCATATAGAGATATCCCGCTTTTTTACCGACTCTTCTTGGAACCCCACAGCAGGTTTATATAATCTCTCACCCATGTTGCTGGGTTCCCTCTTGGCAATGGTCGGTGCAGTGCTAATTGCAACTCCCATAGGCATTTTATCTGCTGTCTTTTGTCAATTCTATGCCCCGCCAATGGTAGCCCAACTCTATCGCCGCCTGATTGAATTATTAGCAGGGATTCCTTCTGTAGTGTATGGCTTTTGGGGATTAGTCGTGCTGGTTCCTCTAATTGGAAAAATTCATCCACCAGGGCCAAGCCTATTAGCAGGAATAGCAATTCTGGCGGTGATGATTCTGCCAACAGTCGCCCTTATAGCCGATGCTAGCCTAGAAAAAGTTCCCACCGCTTACATTCAAGGTGCTGCTGCACTGGGGTTATCACGTTGGACAACAATCTGCACAGTAGTTTTTTCATCAGCCAAATCAGGGTTATTTACAGGCTTAATTTTAGAGACAGGTCGTGCCATTGGTGAAACAATGGCAATTTTGATGGTATGCGGCAATGTAGTACAGACCCCAAAAAGCTTATTTGACCCCATCCGCACACTCACGGCTAATATTGCTTTAGAAATGGCCTATGCCACAGGGGATCACCGTAGTGCGCTGTTTGTCAGTGGTTTGATATTGATGGGAATGATTGTGGTGTTAGTGGCGATCGCTGAAGTTATCAGTCAGGGCAAATGGTAGAGATACAACAAAGCAAAGACAATCGTCTCGCTCCTAGAGAGTGGCTAGCAACAAGCTTAGTTTGGGCAACAGCCGCCCTCGTTACCGCCATCTTTTTATGGATAGTCAGCGATATCCTCTGGCACGGTATGGGATATTTATCTTGGGAATTTCTGATTAGTGAACCAGAAAATGCGGGTAGAGAAGGTGGAATTGCCAGTATTCTCGTTTCCACCGTTTTAATTATTGGTGTATGTATGACGGTTTGCCTGCCCGTTGGTGTTGGTACAGCAGTTTTACTAGCAGAATTTACTCCTAGTGATAGTTGGTTCGCTAGATTAGTGCGCCGCAGTCTAGATGTACTTGCTGGTGTACCTTCGATTGTCTTCGGGTTGTTTGGTAACGTCTTGTTTTGCAAAGTTTTAGGATTGGGGTTTTCTATTCTTTCAGGCGGACTCACACTGGCGTGTATGGTGCTACCAATTTTGATTCGTTCTACAGAGGAAGGATTTTTAGCCGTTCCCAATGAATACAGATTAGGAGCCGCCGCCCTTGGCTTTTCACGCACAACGACAATATTTCAAATATTATTACCTGCTGCTGTTCCTGGTTTAATAGTGGGATTTGTGCTTGGTGTTGGTCGGGCTATCGCCGAAACTGCGGCTTTAATTTTCACTAGCGGTTACGTAGACAGAATGCCTCAATCACTCCTCGATTCTGGGCGTACCCTTTCGGTTCATATTTTTGATCTATCAATGAACGTTTCAGGAGGAGATAAGAGTGCTTATGCTAGTGCATCGGTTTTGCTATTACTACTGTTGTTGATTAATGGCACAGCAGCTTGGATTGCACGACGTTGGTTACACAGCAGAGTTATTTCGGGATGAGGATTGGTGGATATAGAGGAGGACATCTTGGCAGTTACTGAACCGTTGATTCAAATTGAGAACTTAACTCTGCAATACGCACAAAAAACTGCACTTGCTAATGTCAACTTAGCTGTCAATGCGGGAGAAATTTTGGCTTTGGTTGGGCCTTCTGGTTGTGGAAAAACTAGTTTCCTGGGTTGTCTCAACCGCCTCAGCGATATGATTCCCAAGTGTCGAGTTCAGGGAAGAATCCGCATTGGTAGTTTAGAGGTGCTAAATCCCAAAATTAATGTCATCGCCTTACGGCGTCAAGTCGGCATGATTTTTCAAAAACCCAATCCCTTTCCTTTCTCAATATGGCAGAATCTGGAATTGCCTTTGCGAGAGCATGGCATCCGCGATCGCCACCAAATTGATACAATTATCGAAACCAGCCTCGAGGATGTAGGGCTATGGCAAGAAGTAAAAGACCGACTGCAATCTTCAGCTTTGGCTCTTTCTGGTGGACAGCAGCAACGTTTGTGCATAGCTAGAGCTTTGGCTTTGCAGCCAGAAGTCTTACTACTGGATGAACCTTGTAGTGCCCTCGACCCTATTTCCAGTAACGTTGTTGAAGATTTAATTATTAGTTTGCGCCAGCGCTATACTCTGTTAATTGTTACTCACAATCTGGCTCAAGCCAAGAGAATTGCAGATCGAGTCGCTTTATTTTGGGTACAAGACGGCATTGGGCAACTGATTGAATCAGGTACTGTAGAGCAAGTTTTTAATCATCCTCAACATCCTTTAACAGTTGCTTATGTAACTGGTGCCAGGGGTTGAGTAAGATTGCGGTCTTTGGGGATCAAATTAATAACATCAAAATGCTCAAAATTGCTAACCATGCCATTGTAGTTGTTAACGCAGATGTGGAAGTCAAGCGTTATATCATGTCCGGTTAATTAGTTATAATTTCCGTCATCTATGCAGAAACCGGAAAACCCTCTTTCCCCCTGCCCCCTGCGTTCTTAATGATAAGTCTTTCACCGGACATGATATTACGCGTCATTGGTAATTGATTCAAATACAGAGGATAGCTTTGTCAACTAAATTCGTCAGGATTGATCGAACAGACTACTAGACGGCAATCATTTAAAAGTACGTTAAGTTCCTGTACAGTTTTCAAGGGATTTTTAAAAGTAAACATAGTGAGCTGGTTTCGTTATGTATCTATGTGTTGTTTGATACTCAAAAGTTTTATTAAGTATAAATACGGTATTTCGCGCGATCTACTGTAGTTTAAAGGTATATAAGGTAGTTGCTGAGATTACATAACCTTTTATTAACCTAAATTTAAACAAGTTGTAGATTATGTACTGAAAGAGGCTTACTGTTACCAAAATGAAAGCCTTATTCGTACTTGTTTACGATTTGCGTATTGTCTCCTAGTCTTATTCAAAAATTAAATAAGAGTTTTATATCATTCTTTAGCTAGATACTACATTAACTTGCTAGTTTTACTGTAGTTTAAAATCCTCCAAAGATTTTAATGAAAGTTTGTTAAGCTTTTAATATTTTTTTAGGAGAAAATTTTTATACTTGAAACTGAGGGCGCAATGCTTATAAATCAGGAGAATTTTTCTGCATTTATATTAAAATGTCACAAAGCTGTAAAGGTATTCAAAGAATATTCAAGCAAAAAATTTACCTTCTTATTTGCTGTTAGTTTCTGCTTAAGTTTGATAATTTCAGCTTGTTCTCTAAATACTTCGGTAATTTCTGCATCTATGCCGTCGTTTAGTATAGGTCAAGATCCAGAAAAGGTAGTTCGTATTGGTCATCAGAAGTTTGGCTCTCTTAGCCTTTTAAGAGCAAAGGGAGATTTGGAGAAAAAGTTTAACTCAATGGGTTTATCGGTGCGATGGAATCAATTTCCAGCTGGGCCGCAACTATTAGAAGCTTTGAATGCTGGTCGCCTAGACTTTGGACATGCAGGAGAAACCCCTCCTATATCTGCTCAAGCAGCTGGCGCACCTCTGCTTTATGTTGCCAGTTCACCTCCTAATCCCAAAGGTGAAGCAATTTTAGTCCCAAAAGATTCTCAAATTCGCAATCTTGCTGACTTAAAAGGCAAAAAAATTGCCTTAAATAAAGGCTCAAATGTCCATCATTTAGTTGTACAGGCATTGGCAAAAGCTAATTTGAAATATACTGATATTCAACCAATATTTATTCCTCCAGCTGATGCTAGAGCAGCATTTGAACAAAAAAAGGTGGATGCCTGGGCAATTTGGGACCCATACTTTGCTGCTGCCGAACAAGCTACAGGGGCGCTAATACTTACAGATGCGACAAATATAGTCGAAAATCGAGAGTTCCTTTTTGCTTCTCAAAGCTTTGCTAAAAAGCATTCTGATCGCCTGAAAATCGTTTTAGAGGAAATCGAAAAAGTAGATGAATGGGCAAAATCTAGGCCAAAAGAAGTTGCACAAATTCTTTCACCTTTGATTGGGATTGATGCAGGTGTTTTAGAGCAAGTAGCAAAAAGAAGAGCTTATGGCTTAGAACCAATTACTAAGGAAGTTGTTGCTTATCAACAAAGGCTTGCTGATACTTTTTACCGTCTAAAATTGGTTCCTAAAAAAATTGATGTCAATCAAGTAGCGATGGTGTCCGATCGCAAACAGCTTAATTAAAACTGTCTGTAAGCTACATCAGCGATAGACTACGCCCCACCTTCTGGCGATCGCATTCTTGACAGCTACATCTGAAACACTTAAGGAGTCTATTATCGATGGAACTATTTTGGTTTATTCCCACCTACAGTGACGGACGCTATCTGGGAACAGCAACGGGAGGACGTGCTGCTACCTATCCATACTTGCGTCAAATTGCTCAAGCTGTAGACGATCTAGGCTACAGGGGTGCTTTACTTCCTACAGGACGTTCATGTGAAGACGCTTGGATTATAGCTTCATCCTTAGTTGCAGCAACTCAACAGATGCGTTTTTTAGTAGCAATTCGTCCAGGGTTGTCATCTCCTGGTATGGCAGCGCGGATGGCGGCTACACTTGACCGTATATCCAATGGCCGCTTGCTAATTAACGTCGTTACAGGGGGCGATCCGGTGGAATTGGCTGGAGATGGAGTTCATCTCAACCACACAGCACGGTATGAGTTGACAGATGAGTTCTTGTCAATTTGGCGAGCAACTATGACTGGTGAAGAAGCTAACTTCAGCGGTGAATATTTTCAAGTCAAAGGCAGTAAGCTACTTTTTCCTCCTGTGCAAACACCTTATCCTCCTTTATGGTTTGGTGGTTCATCAGCCATTGCCCAACAAATTGCCGCTAAACACATTGATGTGTATCTGACTTGGGGAGAACCACCACAGCAAGTAGCCGAGAAGATTAATGCAGTTCGGAAGTTAGCTGCTGAAGAAGGTAGAACTTTGCGTTTTGGGATTCGTTTACATGTAATTGTGCGGGAAACCGAGAGCGAAGCTTGGGATGCTGCCAATGACTTAATTAAGTATGTTGATGAAGAAGCGATCGCCAAAGCTCAAAAAGTTTATGCTCGTTTAGATTCCGTTGGGCAACGTCGGATGACGCAATTGCACAGTGGTAATCGTGAAGCACTAGAAGTCAGCCCTAATCTATGGGCAGGAGTCGGACTGGTGCGGGGTGGCGCAGGTACAGCTTTAGTAGGAGATCCCGATACTGTCACTGCCAGGATGATGGAATACGCCGAATTGGGAATTGAAACTTTCATTCTTTCAGGATATCCCCATTTAGAAGAAGCTTATCGAGTAGCTGAATTACTCTTTCCCCGCTTACCACTTCAGGATTTACCCGCTACAGCACAACAACAGGTATTAAGTCCTTTTGGTGAAATTGTCGCCAACCAAGATTTTCCTAAACAACGTACAACAGAAGGAGCTTCAAGATGAAAAAAAGCAAATTTCCTCAACTGGGGTTTCAGCAACTGAAACCTTGGATTTTGCCGATTGTTCTAATTATTCTTTGGCAAATATTGGTAAAATCTGGCTGGCTTTCTACAAGGGTATTGCCTGCTCCTTCAGATGTAATTCTGGCAGGAGTTCGTTTATCCCGTTCTGGAGAACTATGGCGAAACTTGATTATCAGTACGATTCGGGCTGTAATTGGGTTCTTGCTAGGAGGTAGTATTGGTTTTGGGTTGGGATTACTTAATGGATTGGCTCGTCCAGCAGAAGAGTATTTAGACACCTCAGTACAGATGATTCGGAATATTCCTCACTTAGCGTTAATCCCACTTGTAATTCTGTGGTTTGGCATTGGCGAAGAAGCTAAGGTTTTTCTTGTAGCATTAGGAGTGTTTTTTCCCATTTATCTTAATACCTTTCACGGAGTTCGTACTGTCGATCCAGAATTAATTGAAATGGCAAAATCCTACGGCTTGCATGGCTGGTCTTTATTTAAGCGAGTCATCTTTCCAGGCGCATTGGGTTCGATTATCGTTGGTCTGCGTTATGCTTTGGGAATTATGTGGCTAACCTTGATTGTCGCTGAAACAATTACACTTGATTCTGGCATTGGGTATATGGCAATGAACGCTCGTGAGTTTATGCAAACTGATGTTGTTGTCTTGAGCATTTTGCTTTATGCCTTGTTGGGCAAGTTAGCAGATGTCGCTGCCAAAGCTTTAGAACAAAAATGGTTAAGGTGGGATACTAACTACCAACCTGCCTAAAGTTTATCTAGTTATTATTCAAAATTTTGTTGCAATTTAGAGAGGTTTGTGAAGATGGCATCCCTACAAGGCGCAGAGGTAAAAGTTATGGGTCTGACAAAGACCTATGGTAGTAATCAAGTGTTGCAGAATCTCGATTTAGAGATAGCATCAGGAGAATTTATTGCAGTTGTTGGGCGCAGTGGTGGCGGTAAAAGTACACTCCTGCGGATGATAGCTGGGTTTGAACATCCCAGTGACGGCGGAGTTTTAATTGACGGGGAACCACTGCGTGGGCGTAATCGCAGTGCGCGAACAATGTTCCAGAATGCCCGCCTCTTACCGTGGGAGAATGTTTTAGGAAATGTGGGATTAGGATTGAACAAAAAAGACTGGCGGCAAAAGGCAGAGAAGGCGCTTGAGCAAGTAGGTTTAATACAACGAGCAAAAGATTGGCCTTCTGTGCTTTCTGGAGGACAAAAACAACGGGTAGCACTTGCTAGGGCTTTAGTCAGAGAGCCGCGCTTACTAATGTTAGATGAACCGCTTGGTGCTTTGGATGCCATGACTCGTATTGAGATGCAGAGACTAATTGAAAAAATCTGGCACGAACAAAAATTTTCGGCGTTCTTGATTACTCATGATGTAGATGAAGCAGTAACGCTAGCCGATCGCATCATACTAATTGAAGATGGCCGAGTTTCAATGGATCGGCGTATCTCGCTACCACGTCCTCGCAAACGCAAAGATGCAGAATTCCTTACTTTAGCAGAAGAAATCTTAGAGCGCGTTATGGGTGATGAAGCAGGTCTAATTAATGGGGAAGATAAAAAAGTTCAACAGCTAGCAAACACTAAACGTTAAATTTTGAAAAAACGGGCATTTTCTCCTAATCTTTTTCAAAAATAAAATCGGATTTCTTTAGTAATTTTATTGCTAATAAATCAGCATTTTAGGCTACTCAATTTTTTTTGATAGCTTTTTAGGAAAAATGTCAAAATAATTCGTAATTGCTAATTTGTAATTATTACCTGAGATTTAATCGTGGGGCTTGAATAATGAATAAATTTATTTTCTTTAATTAATAAATTAAGGGGCTTGTACTCTCAAATAATTAATTATTAATTCGTAATTAATAAATTTTGAATTACGAATTACGAATTACGAATTATTCGGTCAAGTTTACACCTCTACCTGTTTGATCTCTGTATCTGTTGCTTGGTCTATTTCTATAAACTTTGGCCCAGCAATGAGAACTATCACCATCATTAATAGACTCGTCACAATGATGATGCACAAGAGCCGAATGGCACGCTTGTTAAGGGCAAAGCCATGATCTAGCTGCATGAGAGGGTGTGGGGAATTAAGAAGATGTTGAACTCCTTGAGGCAAGTAAAATTTAATTGTCTTACAGCAGGATGGCTAAAAATCATCGCTCAAATTAGATAGATAATTAATCTCTTGGCTTTGCTGCGATCGGTCATGCAAAAGTTACCTTTGTAGAGCAACAAGGTGTAATGTCTGCGTTCATAAGTACTGAGTAGTTTTTAATTTACTCAGTACTCATAACTTATAATTCAGTTTTACGAAAGGACTGGTTGTGCTTCCTTAGACTCAGCTTTCTGCTTGAAGACGCTTGGTACTTTAGCGCTGAAAGCTTCACCTTGAACCACTTCTGAACGGTAACCATCAACTCCTACTGGAACATCGCCTGTGATAGTAGTGCGATAGAGGAGACGTTCGACATCTAAATGATCCAAATCTTGAGGAGCCAAATGCACGGTGGCGCGGTTGTCCCAGAAGGCGATATCACCGTTGTTCCAACGGAAACGGGTGGTATAGGCAGGTTTGGTGACTTGGTTGAAGAACAACTCTAGTAACAGTCTGCTCTCTTCTGGTGACACATCAACAATGCGAGAGACGAAGCCAGGGTTTACGAACAAGGCACGCTCACCAGTCTCAGGATGAACTCTGACGACTGGGTGAATAGAAACTAGGGGATTGACAGCAATGCGCTCGTCAAATTTGTTGTTGCGGGGTTGATAACCGCCCCCATTAAAGCGATGTTCTGCTTTTAATGTATCTGCTAGCGATCGCAGGGGTGCTGAGAGTCCCTCATAAGCGGCCACAAGATTACTCCACTGGGTATCACCACCGAAACTAGGGACATTAACTGCGCGTAAAATTGACGCTGCTGGTGGGTTGATCGCCGCCGTTACATCTGTGTGCCAAGGGCCGCCAGTGCGAAAACCATACTGCTGCTCATAAAGCTTACGGTCTACGGGTTTGATCTGGGGAAATCCCGGAACTGGTTCCGGCTCTCCCAAGGGATGGGCGAAAGTCACTTCGCCAAAACGAGATGTGAACTCGACCTGGGCAGCATGATCGATGTTCTGGCCACGAAAAAACACAACTTTCCACTTCAATAGCGCTTTGCGAATTTCTTGGACTTGATCCTCAGAAAGAGAGCGGGAAAGGTCTACGCCGCCGATTTCTGCACCGATGAAACCAGCTACCTGTTTAACTTCTATATGTTTGTAGCCCATTAGGATTCTCCAGAGTTTTATCTGTCGGGAGGTGTTCACACTCGCCTATTTCCTTGGGAATTTTGCCGATACCCAATATCTGCTAGCAACATTCCCATGCTGGGAGCATAACTGAAATTATCATACACTATTCCGATAGAATTAAAGTAGTATACAGTTACTAAATAGTAATTTCCTACGTTTTTGCAGACAAATCCCCTTCTATAGCGATCCGATGTCAATGTGCAAAAGCCTTAGCTCAGACAGATTAGCGATGCCTGGGCAGCAAACTACGCGATTATTTGACAGTTCTTAGTTAATCTAATTATTAGTAAACCATAATAAAATTTTACTCATGAAAATTTGGCATAGACAACTAGGGGAAAGCATCAGTAATATCACTTACCACTATTTACCCGCTTTGCGCTGGCGTAATTTTCGCCTGTTTTTCGGGGGACAGTTACTATCAATGTCTGGAACATTTATGACCCAGCAGTTAACTATTCCTTGGTTGGTATACGATTTGACTCAATCACCTTGGTTGTTGGGAGTTGCAGGGTTTGTACAATTTTTACCTACGTTATTACTGATTCCCTTTTCGGGCATATTGTCCGATCGCTGGAGTCGTCGTGACTTGTTAATGGTGGTGCAGATATTGGGAATTAGCGTTTCCCTGGCTTTAACGATTCTCACCTTTACCAATTGGATTACCTTTCCTATCCTCTTGGTACTGAGTGCTTTCAATGGTTTGCTCAAGGGATTAGATATGCCCGTGCGCCATACAATCGTCACCGAAACCGTAGACGATCGCGCCGATTGGAGTAATGCGATCGCTTTGAATTCAGTAATGTTAAGTTCCTCTCTTGTCGTGGGGCCTGCTATGGGCGGGATTTTGATTGCGACACTAGGGGTAAAATATTGTTTTCTTTACGATACCCTCAGCTATATTCCTGCAATATTTACCTTGCTAGCGATGCGGCTGCCAGCTAGACAGATGCAACCCCTTACGGGCATTAGCGATACTTTGGAGAAATTGCGAGAAGGCTTTGAATATGTCTCGAAATTCCAGCCGATTAGAGTAATTTTATTAATGCTAGCGTTACATGGTTTCGTCGGGATGTCTCATGTCGCGCTGATGCCTGTTTTTGCAGCAAAGATTCTCAATGGAAACGCAACAACGATGGCTCACCTCAGCACTTCAGCACCGATTGGCTCGTTGTTTGCTTGTTTGTATCTAAGTGTCAGACGAGGGATTGTAGGCTTAGAGCGTTTGATTGTAGTCGCTCAAGTTTTCATTGGGATGAGTTTGATATTCTTTTCACTCTCGCGTCAAGTTTGGCTATCTATAATCATTCTGGTATTTGTAGGCTGCTTTTCTATCCTCAACATTACCAGTAGTAATATGATTATTCAAACCTTAGTTACCGAGGATAAGCGCGGACGGGTAATGAGTTTTTACGCCCTAGCTATGGTGGGTACAATGCCCTTTGGAAATTTGTTAGCTGGGACTTTGGCAGATAATTTTGGTGCGACTAATGCCTTGATTGTCTGTGGTAGTCTGATTATTTTAGGTGCGCTCTGGTTCTCTGCACAATTGCCAGCAGTAAGCCGTTGGATTGCTCGGTGAACAAGTCGCTTCTCTTTGTACAACAAAGCAAATATTTGGAAAACAAGCATCTTCCGCCACACCATAAAAGTGTAGTGGAAGACGATCAACTATATCAGCTTGGCAGAAGAAAGTTGCGCCTATAGCTGATAGCTGATTTTTTCATCCCAAGGAGCAGGTTTGCTAATTTGCTTCCATATAGGACTATACAAGGCTTCATGTAGTTCGCGTGCTAGTACCACCAAACCTGCATAACCTGCATAAGCATGGTGACGTTCATGGTTAATGTCTAAAAAAGGAATTCCCGTTTTGAGTGCTGTATATTTATTGGCAGCCCCAGTAATCAACACATCAGCTTTTGTTTGGTGCAATACCTTTAATAATGCCTGGGGAGTTGTGTCAGACAAAAGCATTGCATCTGCACCAAGATATTGTTTAATTTTAGCTGTAGCCTTAATTATTTGAAAATACTATAAATCCATCGATAAACAGAACTATATTAAAAAATTTCTTGAAATTTGAAAAGTATACACTATTTGAACTATGAACTTTAGCCGTAGCCCTAGTTGGGTTGACGGTGGCGATCGCTTTGCAGATCCGAGAGATTCTCCCAACAGCCCCCTCTGCCAAATATTTCCTGATTCCCTGTTCCATATTTCTCTTTTATATGCAATTCTTAATATGATAGCTGTTAACTCCGATAAATCGATTGATATATAGTATTTTATATCCTGGCTTTTGCAAGGCAATGCTCATAGCTCTGCAATACTCTAGGCAAATCAATGTCAAAACGCTATATAAATATCACAACCTTATTAAGCATCCCAACAAAAAGTAGAGTAAACCGTATGACGAAATATGTAAATCTTGGCAAAACTGGACTCAAAGTATCCCGGATTACACTAGGCACAATGACTTATGGCTCGCGTAAATTGCGCGAATGGGTATTAGAAGAAGAAGAAAGTCGTCCATTTATCAAACTGGCTTTGGAATTGGGGATTAATTTCTTTGATACCGCTGATGTCTATTCCTTGGGTGCTAGTGAAGAAATTGTCGGACGAGCGCTAAAAGACTTTGCTAAACGAGATCAAGTTGTTATTGCTACCAAAGTACATGGCAAAGTCGGTGATGGGCCTAACGATCGAGGACTATCTCGCAAACATATTTTTGACAGCATTGATGCTTCTTTGCGGCGGCTACAGACTGATTATGTAGACTTGTACCAAATTCACCGTTGGGACTATGAAACACCCATTGAAGAAACCCTAGAAGCACTGCATGATATTGTCAAAGCAGGTAAAGTCCGTTACTTAGGAATTTCTAGTGTTTACGCATGGCAGTTTGCTAAAGCCCTTTATACAGCAGACATTCATGGCTGGACTCGTTTTGTATCAATTCAAAATCACTACAACCTAGTCTATCGGGAAGAAGAACGAGAAGTGATACCCTTAGCTCTAGATCAAGGAATTGGTATTATTCCTTGGAGTCCCTTGGCGCGGGGCTTTTTAGCAGGGAATCGCAGTAAGTCAGATCATGGCCAAACACTGCGCGCAAAAACTGACGAATTTGCTCACAATCTCTATTATCAAGATTCAGATTTTAAAGTAGTCGATCACGTAGTTGAATTAGCCGGAAAACGGGGTGTGAAACCCACACAAATTGCCCTAGCTTGGCTATTGCATCAACCAGGTGTGACATCTCCGATAATTGGCGCTAGTAAGATAGAACATCTTAAAGAGGCTGTGGAGGCTGTGGATTTAGAGCTTTCTGATCGAGAGCGCAAATTCTTAGAAGAACCTTACACACCCCATCCTATACTAGGGCATCAGCACCCATCTGGAAATCGCCCATAGAGTAATCTTGCACCAGGCGGCTGGAAGTCACGGCTACACAGGTAAAACCCGCCTACGCGGGTTAAAAACCTTGATTTTACCTTTTATGATTATGCTTGAATACGCGCCTCCTCCGATTTGGCTAAATGCTCACATTCAAGACCCGCGTATCAAGGTTGGAGATTACACCTACTTCGATCGGCACATCAGTTTAGCAATATTTACCCCTGACGACCGGATTGAGATCGGAAAGTTTTGCTCTCTGGCTAAGGATATCATCATTTTTGCTGGAGGAAACCATATTATGACAAGAGTAACGACATTTCCTTTCAAGTGGTTATCCGCAGAAGCTGTGCCAGAAGAACGTTACACCGATGCGGCTTCTAAGGGGGCAACGATTATTGGTCATGATGTTTGGATTGGGTATGGGGCAACGATTTTATCAGGGGTGAAAATTGGCAACGGTGCAGTTGTGGGCGCACAGGCTGTTATTGCTTCCGATGTTCCTGCCTATGCAATTGTGGTGGGTAATCCAGCTAAGATAATTCGGTATCGGTTTAAACCTGAAACGGTAGAACGGTTGCTAGAACTATCTTGGTGGGATTGGGAGTCAGCGAAGATTGCGGCTAATTTAGATTTGCTATATACCAACCCGGATGAGTGGCTACCAGAGATCCAGTGGAAAGAGCCACAAGGAAATGTATTGAAATTTATCGGGATGCCACCAGCAGAACAACACGATGGAGCGGATGTTTCTGTTTAATTACTTGTCGATGGCATCCATCCAAAATCGCTCCGCCTCCGTTAAGATATCTGCGAACCTACCGGCGAAATTTATTCAGCCAGGGGAGTGTCAATCAATCTTGCATTATCCTGCCTTACCCTATTCAAAATTCTAAGTTGTTGAGTTGGATCTTTGTCAGTCCCTCCCATTTTGCCATGATGCCAACCCATGTTACGGGTGTAACTACCAAGCAAGTTTTGGGTAATTAACTGTTCTGTATCAACCTTATCATCCAGTTCAGCATAAGGCGACACATAAAGCGCATCAACAGGGCAATACAACTCGCACAAAAAACAAGTCTGACAATCTGATTTACGAGCAATTACTGCTATTCCATCGTCTCCAGAATCAAAGACATCGCGCGGACAAACTTTTACGCAGATATCACAGCCGATACAGCGATCGCTATCAACAATTTCAATCATTACGCTACCTCTTGCAACTGATTTTCTGCGGCGACAACCACAACATCATCGATACCACTTCATGCACTACCTCACAACCTGAACCCATCAAAATGATGACTCGTTCTGCATCAATTGCGCCATGATAATCAAGCAAGTGATAGTGTCTGGTTGTCTGTGCGGCAAACTTATCCATATAAGATTGCATGATATTGGGACAAGCAGCGTAGTAGGAATTTACTGTTTCCCTTGCTTGGAAATAAACGTCGGGATTTTGGGCAGTTTTGCGCAATACTGGGCGATCGGGGGATAGCGCCCTTGCCTGAATGGCACTAAGAAAAGCTGAAACCTCCTTGCTGGCAGGGTGTAGGGTGTAGGGTGTAGGGTGTAGTTTTAAGACAATTAAATTTTACTTGCCTCAAGGAGTTCAACATCTTCTTAATTCCCCACACCCTCTCATGCAGCTAGATCATGGCTTTGCCCTTAACAAGCGTGCCATTCCGCCCTTGCCCGATGTTCCAGAATGAATTGGCAGTCAGGCCCCATTTTATACGTATTTCGTCATGACCCCAAGTGCAGACTCTTGGCTAGTCGAAGCTGCTTTCGTTACAAATCTTCATCAAAATTCTATTCCGATATATCGCGATATATTCTGATATATCGTATATTAGAGAAAGTTGATTTGAGATTTACTTATGTTTAGACATTTTCGGTCACGTTTTGGCGCACCTGCATGGGCAGGAGTTAACGAAGAGGATTCATTGCTTGTCAGGTCTTGGTTTGGACATGGCAACCATCATGACAAGCATCATGGTAGACATCATGACAAACGCTTTGATAATGAAATGTTTGGTCGTGGTTGGGGAGATGAATACCGGACTCGTCGGGGTGACATCAAGTTCATTCTGCTGGAACTCTTATCCGAGCATCCTAGTCATGGTTACGACCTGATTAAAGAGATGGAAACTCGTTACGGTGGTTTCCGTCGCCTCAGTCCTGGCTCAGTGTATCCAACACTCCAATTGTTGGAAGAAGGAGGTTATCTCAAGAGCGCACAGGAAGGAGGCAAGCGGATTTATACGATTACGGATGAGGGTAAACAATTATTGGCAGAACGTTCCCAACAAGAACCTTCAGACACTCCTTGGGATACCTTCAAAAGTTTTGTTACAGGTAAGCCCCAAGAGTTTATTGAGTTGCGGAATGCCGCCACAGAGTTAGCTGCTGCGGTGGTGCAGGTTGCTCGTAGTGGTAATATGGAGCGGATAAATCGGGTACGGGAGCTTTTAGAGCAAGTTAAACGGGAAATTTACGCGATTCTGGCTGAAAAATAAGTAGAGGCTCGTAGTAAGACCTTAGTCCTTATTTTCTAAGCAGCAAATTGCTTACTACAAACCCTCTAGTACTTTGCTCACGCTGTCGATCGCATTAGCGTTCGCTGTCCAACATCTGCATTTGATTCATCATAACGAGTGCCTGCGATCGCAGATGTGGGAGAGGTTGAATTTTATTTTGGGTAGTCACATAGCGGTTCTCAGTTGTTTTACTGCTAGCTTAGGTTGAAAATTCTCTGCATCTTTGCGTAACTATACGCTGGCTGTAGGACGCACGATAATCTCATTCACATCAACGTCATCCGGTTGTTCGATTGCAAAGGCGATCGCTCTGGCGATCGCTTCAGCCGGAAGCGCAATCTTGCGGAATTCCTGCATACCTTTGACAGCTTCGGCGTCAGTAATGCTATCGGCAAGTTCTGACTCCGTTACGCCTGGCGAAATAACTGTAACGCGAATGTCAGTATTTTCCTGACGCAGCCCCTCCGAAATTGCCAACACCGCGAACTTAGTGGCTGAGTAAACGGCGCAGGTTGGCCAGACAGCGTGTCCGCCGATGGAGGACAGGTTGACGAACTGGCCAAATCCTTGGCGTTTCATCAGTGGTAGCCCAGCAGCAATGCCATTGAGTACGCCACGGATGTTCACGTCAATCATCCAGTCCCATTCATCAACTTTCAGCGCTTCTAGCTTCGAGAGCGGCATAACACCTGCATTGTTGACGATGACATCAATGCGGCCAAATTTGCTCTGAGCAAATTCTACAAAGGCTTGGAAGTCGGCGCGATCAGTAACATCAAGGGTCTGATACTCCGCCGAGCCTCCCTCAGAGCGGATTGTAGCCACGAGGGTTTCTAGCCGCTCCGTGCGTCGTGCGCCCAAGATGACGTGGATGCCCTTACGAGCGAGTAGACGTGCTGTCGCCTCACCGATACCGCTGCTTGCGCCTGTAATCAGTACGACTTTCTGTTGGTTGGTAGTCATAAAACCGGATCTCCAAGTTGTTGTATTCTCTAGCACACTCTTAATTTAAGAGAGTCAAAGTTTGATGCGGTAATCTGAACCTACGAAATTCTTGCCTAATCCTGCATTTTTTTTCATTGTTTATCGTAAAAAGATAAGCTGACATCAGCGGTCAAATAGATTGTGGCTCCCTGAATGTTAGTTTCATAAAGGATTTCAAACGAAATTATGGAACAGACTGTTAGAAAGCAGCAGTCCGAGCTAGCTGCTCTGATTGCACAAAACAGTAATGGAGATGGTGTCCATCCCACAGCGATCGAGCGGTTATTCCTGATCCGTTCCTTACAACCAACTGCACCTCTCCATGCCCTGCATGAGCCTGCTTTGTGCATTGTCGCTCAGGGCAAGAAACAGGTAATGTTGGCAAACAATCTGTATGTTTATGGTCAAGACCAATATTTGGTGGTGTCCATCGATCTGCCTGTTGTCGGTCAAGTGATTGAAGCAACGCCAAGCGTTCCGTATCTGTGTCTTCGGCTCGATTTAGATATGGGAGAACTCAGTACACTGATGATGGAGGCAAAACTAGACGCTCCAGCGAACGAACCACTGGAACCGGGCTTGTCTATTAATCCTGTTAGTCCGCAACTGCTTGATGCTGCAATCCGACTTGTACGATTGTTGGAAACGCCTCAAGATATTGCCATCCTTGCACCTTTGATTGTCCGAGAAATTCTCTACCGTTTGTTATCTGGCGAACACAGTGCTAGATTGCGACAGATTGCTTTAGTCGATAAACAATTCCAAGCAATTAGCAGAGCGATCAATTGGCTGAAATGGAACTACGAAAAACCATTTCGGATCGATACGATCGCTCGTGAAGCGCGCATGAGTCCCTCGTCGCTTCATCATCACTTTAAGTCTGTCACCACCATGAGTCCTTTGCAATATCAAAAACAACTTCGGCTTCAACAAGCCCGTCGTCTGATGCTGGGGCAAGGTATGGATGCGGCAACAGCTAGTCATTATGTGGGTTATGAAAGCCCTTCACAGTTCAGCCGTGAATACAGTCGCTTGTTCGGCGCACCACCGTTGCGTGATATGGCTCGGTTAAAAAGTGGAGTTTTTGGGGATGGGGAGAAATCAATTCAAAATTCAAAATTCAAAATTCAAAATTAAAGAATTTCTGCCTTCTGCCTCCTTTGCCCCATGTCCTCAATTAGAAGCGATCGCATTTAAATCTGGCTCGATGAGTGAGTTTAGCAATGTCCACAACTGCAAATCAGTAAAGTCTGGAATTGCCATAAATGCACCGACTGACTGCAAAATTTGCGGATCGTGGGTGGAGGCGATGCCAATGGTGCGGATATCTGCGCCCACTGCAGAACGAATACCAGAGGGAGAGTCTTCTAAAGCGATCGCTTCTTCTGCTGTAATCCCCAATTTATTCAGGGCAACTTGGTAGGGCACAGGATCGGGTTTACCTGCAATACAATCATCCGCTAAAACAACTGTATGGAAAGCTTCTTTTATCCCCAAAACCTCTAGCATAAATTCTGCATTTAATCTAGGAGCATTAGTTACTAATGCTCGTTTTAATTGATGTGTTTCTGTCCATGCTAGTAGTTCAGAAAATCCATTTAGCGGTTTGAGATGTGGGGCGAGTTTGCGGAAGAACGCTTCTTTTTCGTCTGCAAATTGTTGCCCTTCTGCTGCTGATAATTGTGGCAGAATGTCTTTAACAATTTCTGGATTTAGCCTTCCACTAATTCGGGATTTATAAAATGTTTCATCTATTTCTATGTTGTAATTTAACAGCATTTCCCGCCAAGCTCGGTAGTGTATAGGATCGGTATTGACAATAGTGCCGTCTAGGTCAAAGAGAATTGCAGCCAGCATGATTTTTGGGTAAAATGTAAATAATTGTTAACTTAATTTAAATAGTTTACATTGTTTTTTGCCTTTAGTGATTGTTCCTTTGTTAATACGGGATTTGGGGACTGGAGAAGAAAATTTCAAGAGTCACAAATTACTTTGCTAAATCCTAAAATCTATACTGGATAGGGCATATAAAGGTAGACAGGTAAAACCTCTGGGCAAACTGCCGTATAATTGATAACCTTCTTCGTAAGCAAATGGTAGCCGCCACAAACTTTTTTCGCGTTGACGATTTATTAGTGCAGATTTACAACTCTGAAGTCGAAATGGCTGAGGATGTTGCCGAAATCGTGCAAAAGTATTTACAGCAAGTTCTTAATCTTCAGGATACAGCTGCTGTATTGTTAGCTACAGGTAACTCCCAACTCAAATTTCTTGATGCTTTGATTGCATTGGGTGGTGTAGATTGGTCGCGGATTATTCTGTTCCATCTAGATGAATATTTGGGAATTACTGCTGATCATTCTGCTAGTTTTCGGCGTTATATGCGAGAACGTGTAGAGAATCGGATTAATCCTAAGCAATTTCACTATATAGAAGGTGATACATTACAACCAGTAGCAGAGTGCGATCGCTACACCAAATTATTGCAAGCACAACCGATTGACTTATGCTGTCTTGGTGTTGGCGAAAATGGACATTTAGCTTTTAACGATCCGGCTGTAGCAAATTTTCAAGATCCTTATAGCGTGAAACTGGTAAAACTGGATACTGTGAACCGTCAGCAACAAGTAAGTACAGGTCACTTTCCGAATTTAGAAAATGTTCCACAGTATGCTTTTACTGTCACCATCCCAACAATTTGTTCGGCTAAAAAAATTATCTGTCTTGCTCCAGAAAAACGTAAAGCGAATGTGGTAAAAGATATGCTGCAAAGCTATATCGGTACAGACTGTCCAGCTTCTATTCTTCGTCAACAACCACAAGCGACGTTGTTTTTAGATGTTAATTCTGCTAGTAGACTAGAATAAATTTAAACTTATTAACACATCAATCTTCCAAGCTAATTATTGCACTAATGCACGAGCGCATTCAGAAGCTTTGCAAAGTGGCGGATTTTTCTTTGTTGACATTCAAAACAACCAAGTAGATGCTACTGGACAAGCTATTCTACGTTTTATCGCCGCTCAAGGGGAACGGGCTATAGTCAGCCGCCAAACTCTATTGCAACAGTTCCCCGATGCTGATATTACTTTCAACTTGCTGTTGCAACGGGAGTTAATTGAGGAAGTTGACGACGGCTATCGTTTCCAAGTGGAGTTTATTCGTCGCTGGCTTATTTGAATCATGTCTGATAAGTTAACTTCTGACAAATATTACTTGTGCTGGCGTAATTGCTCTACTATATAATCTTCTAGTTCTTGTTTTTCTCTGTTACTAGCATTTCGTTGATAAGTTCTTCCAGTTTCTTGAATAAACCTACGTTTCTCGCTGGGAGAAGATTTGAGTTTACCTCCAGTTCCTTGCAGCTTTTGCTGTAATTCTTCCCAAGTTTTTTCACCCACACTTTCACCTAGTTTGACCAGTGCCTTTGGGAGTAACATTTTTGCTTCTCTTTGAAAATCTTCTTCTGTCTCAAGAGAAGCTAAATCTATATTGCTAAAGTCGATATCGATTTGAAACTTACTCATACAATTGTATTTATTTTGTTCAAAATTATTACCCAAATCCGGGAAAGATGGGTTTTCAATTTTCAGTTACGATCGCAAGATAGTATAATTGTACTGTTCGATGTTGGTAACTGAAGTTGAAAATATCAATTCCGAAAGTTGATTTAATACTTCCGGTAGTATAGCCTTACTTATTCATTCATCACAAGATTCTCGGCTTATTGAAACAAGGGGGAAATCTCAGCCTTTTGGTTTTCATTTATAAAAGAAGATTGCTATATATTCAAAAAGAATACACATAACTAATGACCGTACAACCAAGTTAGCAATATTAGAAATGCTATCTTAAAAACAAGGTCATTTGCTCAGTTTTTGAGGATAATACTATGACTACAACGCTCAAAGAGCCTAATTTTATTGAATCATTGCTAGGTAAAGAGGCTGAAGACCTGCTTACTTACAAAGCAAAAGTTTCTCGTGATTTAATACATTTACCGGGCCCAGACTTTGTAGATCGCATCTGGCTCAATAGCGATCGCAATCCTCAAGTATTGCGTAATATCCATTTACTTTACTCTACTGGTCGTCTGGTAAACACAGGTTATCTCTCGATTTTACCAGTAGACCAAGGGATTGAACACTCAGCTGGTGCGTCTTTTGCGCCCAATCCGATTTACTTCGACCCAGAAAATATTCTCAAGCTAGCGATCGCCGCAGGTTGCAATGCGGTTGCTACCACTTTGGGAACATTAGGCATTGTATCACGGAAATATGCCCACAAAATCCCCTTTATTGCCAAAATCAACCACAACGAATTGCTGACTTTCCCCAATCAATTTGACCAGGTATTGTTTGCGGATGTAGAACAAGCTTGGAATTTAGGGGCAGCTGCCGTAGGTGCGACAATTTACTTTGGTTCGGAGAATTCTACCAGACAAATTCAGGAAATCAGCAAAGCTTTTAAACGCGCCCATGAACTGGGTTTGGCGACTATTCTCTGGTGCTATCTGCGGAATAACGCTTTTAAACAAGATAAAGATTACCACCTTGCGGCTGACCTCACCGGACAAGCGAATCATTTGGGTGTAACCATTGAAGCTGACATTATCAAACAAAAGTTACCCGAAAATAACAATGGTTACGGTGCAATTGCCAAAGCCACTGGTAAGAGTTACGGCAAAACCGATGAGCGGGTTTACACAGAGTTGACAACCGATCACCCAATTGATTTAGCTCGTTACCAAGTACTAAATTGCTACTCTGGGCGTGTCGGGTTGATTAATTCTGGTGGCGCGACTGGTAAAAATGACTTCGCCGAAGCAATACGCACCGCCGTAATCAACAAACGCGCTGGTGGTTCGGGATTAATTTCTGGGCGAAAAACCTTCCAACGTCCCTTTGAGGAAGGTGTAAAACTGTTTCACAACATTCAAGATGTTTATTTGTCGCCAGATGTGACGATCGCTTAGGGAGCAGGGAGCAGGGGAGCAGGGGAGCAGGGGAGCAGGGGAGCAGGGGGAGACAAGGGGACAAGGAGATAAACAAAACTCTTAACTCTTAACTCAGCACTCCTAACGCCCAATGCCCAATGCCCTATTCCCTATTCCCCATTTTTATCTAACGTTTCTCAATAAGAAATCTGGCTGGCCACAACTTTTTTGCGATCGCTTCAAAATTTCGGCGCTACAAATACCAGGTTCGCCGTTTTTGGAATAACAAAAGAAGACTTCTTGCAAAAATCTTCCCGAACCAGAACAAAAAGGTGCTATACCATCAGCAGTAATTTGATTATTCGCACTCAAAAATGAATTTTTAAAATTTGTAATTGTGGTACGCACGGGTTTATTAGGACGATTATAAGCTGCGGGAATAGCGATCGCATCTTTTAATTTTTTACTCAACCCCAAGTACTCCACAGGAGTTTTACCCGAACAAGTACCATGTTTTTCCCATTCATGATCGTAAAGTTTATTACTAGGATACAAATTGGGAAATTGCCGCTTTACTTCCGACGGTAATTTTTGCGTAGAACAATTAGCAGGATAACCAGTTTGGTACTGCGGCCACAAACCATGTAGTACAAAACCAAGTTTCCTTCCAGAACCACACTGCTGCTTGTCACGGCTACCATTTGCCGCACAATAATCCGGCGACCAAGAGAGTGTTAGTACATAAAAATCAAATTTCCCCGGAGTACCGCGATTTTGAGCAATGGCAGCATTAGGTATAAAAAGACCAGTAATTAGCAGAGAAGATGCAATTAAAAGTTTCTTAATCTGCATATAAACAATTAGTTTTCACTAAAAATCAAGTTATATACGATACATCCTTAAGAGTCAATAATCAAACTGCTTTGCGGAGTCATTTGTCATTTGTCATTGGTCATTGGTCATTGGGAAATAGGAGGCAGGAGGCAGAAGTTCTTTAATTTTGAATTTTGAATTTTGAATTTTGAATTGATTTCTCCCCTGCCCCTCTGCTCCCTCATCTCGCCAATCCTCAACGAATTTAGAAAAAGCAAATCTTGGTAGGAATTCTGGGATATCCTTAGATAAGTGAAAGATTTGCCAAAAAATAGTAAGAATGAAGCTGGCAGCAAGAGTAAGTCAGGTAACACCTTCATTAACCTTAGCGATCGCAGCCAAGGCTAAGGCACTGAAGGCGGAAGGAATAGATGTTTGTAGTTTTAGCGCTGGAGAACCAGATTTTGATACTCCAGCACATATTAAAGCCGCAGCAGTCAAAGCTTTGGATGAAGGCAAAACCAAATATGGTGCAGCAGCCGGAGAACCAAAGTTAAGGGAAGCGATCGCCCACAAGCTTAAAATTGATAACGGTCTTGATTACAAGTCTGAGAATGTCATCGTCACCAATGGCGGTAAGCATTCTCTGTACAACTTAATCGTGGCGCTAATCGATCCAGGTGATGAGGTAATTATCCCTGCACCCTACTGGCTAAGTTATCCTGAAATGGTGACTTTGGTAGGTGGGGTTTCGGTGATTGTGCCTACAGATGCGACGACGGGTTATAAAATTACTCCCGAACAACTCCGTAAAGCAATTACGCCGAAGACGAAGTTATTTATCCTCAACTCTCCATCTAATCCCACTGGGATGGTGTACACGCCAGATGAAATCAAAGCACTGGCGCAGGTAATAGTTGATGCAGATATCTTTGTTGTCTCTGATGAGATTTACGAAAAGATTCTCTACGACGGTGCAGAACACATCAGCATCGGTTCTCTGGGGAAGGAAATTTTTGATCGTACTTTGATTAGTAATGGGTTTGCGAAAGCTTATTCCATGACTGGGTGGCGTCTGGGCTATTTAGCGGGGCCTGTGGAAATCATTAAAGCAGCCAGTACCATCCAAGGGCATAGTACATCTAACGTGTGTACCTTTGCCCAATATGGTGCGATCGCGGCGCTACAAAGTCCTCAAGATTGTGTCGAAGAAATGCGTCAAGCCTTCGCCAAACGGCGACAGGTAATGCTAGACAGACTCAACGCCATTCCCGGATTGAGTACTGCAAAACCAGATGGCGCTTTTTATCTGTTTCCTGATATCAGCAAAACCGGTCTAAAATCTTTAGAATTTTGTGACGCTTTGTTGGAAGAACATCAAGTTGCTGTCATTCCCGGAATTGCTTTTGGCGCTGATGACAACATTCGCCTTTCCTACGCCACAGATATGGCGACGATTGAAAAGGGAATGGATAGATTAGAGAAATTTGTCAAGTCGCGTATTTAGTTGGTTGTCATTTGTCAGTTGTCACTTGTCATTTGTGAGGAGCATTTCTCTACTCTTCGACTTTTTAACTCCACCTTTTCGACTCAGAACTGGTGGAGTTCATTTTTAAACCTCAAGTTTCATGTTCCGAAGCTCAAGTTTCGTGTTCTGAAGTTCAAGTTTCGTGTTCCGAAGCTCAAGTTTCGTGTTCCGAAGCTCAAGTTTCGTGTTCCGAAGTTCAAGTTTCGTGTTCCGAAGCTCAAGTTTCGTGTTCCGAAGCTCAAGTTTCGTGTTCTGATGCTCAAGTTCCGAGTTCTGAAGTTCAAGTTCCAGGGGTTTTTAGTAAAACATCGCTTGTTTCATTGGCTCTATGTCATTTAAAAACAACTCACGGGATTCAAGATAATATAAGATTGCTTCAATAGGATCTCGTGCTTCGATTGGATAATACCTTTGTTCGTATGCTTTCACAAGCGTAGTTAAAACTTCCAAGCGGTCAAACTCTGGTGTATTTAGTTCTGCATCAAACAATCTTTCAATTTCATCAAGTGCAGCACGATAATCAGCTTCGGTGTGGATAAGATAGGTTTCAAGCATAGGTATTACTTCCTCAGATACTTATTGCATCTACGTTGTTGTATTATTTAAAAAATTATGCCCGTGAAGGCAATTATGCTGCCAACATCCCGAATACGAATAAAATATACGAAATAACTTTATTTCTTCATTGATAAAATAATGAAAAGTTTGATACTGCCAAAAGTTTTGATTTTTACTTTTGGGTTGGTATTTTTAGATTAGGTAACAATCGGGGAGAACTAGGGGAGGCAAGTCTTGAGACTATAAGTCAATACAGTTAACTTAACTGTATCGAACTATACTTCAGTCTGATGTTTTGTGTTTCCAGCTTAAAGTTTTTGACGTTCCGCATATTCACACAAACAACCTTTGTCATTTGTTATTTGTCATTTGTCATTTGTCATTTGTCATTTGTTATTCTCCTCCATACCCAATGCCCAATGCCCAATGCCCCCATGCCCAATGCCCCATGCCCCATGCCCAATGCCCAATGCCCCATGCCCAATGCCCAATGCCCCATGCCCCATGCCCAATGCCCTACATCAACTGCATTTCCTGCAATCCCTGGCGTAGTCTCTTCGCTTCTTCGGGATTATACCTTTCGTGAAGGACGATCGCTTTTCTAAAAGCTGCTAAACTATCTTGATGATTGCCAACTTTGAGCAACACTACCCCCAAATTTTGATATGCTTCGGCATAGTTGGGATTTAAGGTAATTGCATGTTGATAATATACGATCGCATCTGCAAATAAACCCAAAGCCTTAAATGTCATCGCCAAATTATAATGTCCAAAAACAAAAGTGGGATCGATTTTCAAAGCTGTGATATAAGCAGTTTTCGCACCGTTGAAATCTCCTGCTGCTTTGAGTAAGTTACCCAAGTTGTTGTATGCTCCTAGTTTGAGCATGGCATAAATTGGCAATTTGATGGCAGCTTGATAGTGATAAATCGCCTGTGGGGATTTTTGCAAGCGACTGTAGGCAATGCCTAAATGATAGTGGAGTTCATATAAGATATCGTAGTTGTCTTCAGCAACGGTGATTCCATGTCTTAGCAAATCCATACCTTGAGAAATTTTCCCAGTTTGCACATACAACGCTCCTAATTTACTGCAAACATAAGGATCGTTGGGATGAGTTGCGAGAAACCCTTCCATCGCTATAGCAGCTTTGGCATATTTGTTATTTTGAGCGATCGCACTTTTTTGATATCCTGTGTGTACAAGGGCAACCCCAGGTAAATAACCTATTTGCCAGTGAGGTTCTTTGGTTAAAATTTCTGACACACTATCATCTACCAAGGCATGGTAAGGACGGTCAAAACGAATATCTGGATGATTGCGGAATAGCCTGGAAACTAGAGAATAGGGAGATTGTTCTGCACCAACTTCTTGGCGGACGAGGTTGAGGAGCAAATATTCATCTCTTGCGATCGCCTCTCGTAACTGCGGTACAATTGTTGGAGTTAGAGTTTCATCAGCATCTAATACCAAAATCCAATCACCAGTGACATATTTGAGAGCTGCATTGCGGGCAGCACTGAAGTCATTACACCATTTAAAATGATGAACTTTTGCACCGAGTTGTTGGGCAATATTGGGAGTGCGATCGATTGAGCCTGTATCCAAGACTATCATTTCATCCACTACTTTTCTCACACTGCTCAGGCATTTAGGCAGTGTTGCTGCTTCGTTTTTCACAATCATGCATAGACTCAAACTCATAATTTAAAACTTGGGAGTGGCGAGTAGTGAATAGAGGGATAAGGGAGATGAGAAAGCAACATCTTTACTTCCTATTCCCTTTAACAGTGATAGACTCTGCATAGTGAAAAATTTGCTTTGATTGTGAAATGTTACAATCAAGGCTTTTATATAGAGCATAAATACTGACCTCTAGTGTCAATAATGACAGTGTAATGGATAAACTGCCAATATAAATAACCAGTGCCAATCTATGCCGCATCTGATACAGGTAATATAAAATTGCTAGCGTAGACGTAGCCCTTCCTAGACATCGCATCAGGGAGTATTACCTGAATCTGGATGGACTAACTATTTAGCTGTATTACCCATTTTTTATGATTATATAACTATAATACACATTATCTAAAAGTCATATATGTAATGAAAAACTCACTTACCAGAACATTCCAAAAATATTTGCGATCGCTTAAGCGTTGGTTTTCAGATACGCCAGAAAGGGCACTTTTAGAAGCTTACCAAGCAGCTCAGAGAATTAAAAACATTGAGAACGAACATTTTGATAGCAAAAAAATATCTTTACAATCAGTAAAATATACTGAAAATGTAATGTCTTATTGGCAAGTATATCTTAATAAGAACCTAACTATTATTAAGATCAGGCTTGCGGAATTCCACCTTAGTCGGGGAATTGTCAATATTTCTAATTCGGTTTTATTAGAAAAATTGAAGGTTATTGATGAAGTAGTAGAGAAATATGCTATCAAAGATGAAGTAATTAATAATACTTCTTTAGTGTCACCATATCAGCCTTTAAACATTAATGATAACGAAATAAAAAAACAGCTAATTTCATCTAATATAAACGCTCCTCAAATTAACCCTCCAATTCCAAAACCTAGATTGCCTAAGAGTTCTATCGGCAGAAGGATTAATAAAATTCAAGCAGATTTCGCACCGCAGACAGAAGAAGAATTTATCAGGAATTATCGCCTTTCTAAAGGTAGAACAATAATTGCCCTGCGATTTTTGATAGTTCTCATTCTTGTACCGCTTTTAACTCAATATTTCTCTAAAGAATATATTGTAAGTCCAATACTAGAAAGGGTTAGAGGAGATAATGCAACTACAATATTCATCAATTCTGATATGGAAAAAGAAGCTCTCCATGAATTTCATAATTTTCAAGAAGAATTGAGATTTGAATATTTTATTAATCAAGCACCAGCACTTTCTTCAGAGTTAACACAAGAAAAAATTAAAAGTAAAGCAATTGAAATATCGGAAGAATTTAGCAGAAAAAGTAATAGTAGTATTAGTAATGTTTTTGCAGATTTAATATCACTTTTTTCTTTTGGCATAGTTATCGCCATGAGCAAAAGAGAAATTGCGATCCTTAAGTCTTTTATGGATACCATTGTCTCTGGTCTGAGCGATAGTGCCAAAGCTTTTTTAATTATTCTGTTTACAGATATATTTGTCGGATTTCACTCACCAGATGGGTGGGAAGTCCTGCTTGCAGGATTGGCAGAACATTTAGGTCTACCACCCACTAGAAATGTAATCTTTTTCTTTATTGCTACATTTCCTGTGATTTTAAATACTATCTTTAAATATTGGATATTCCGCTATCTCAGTCGTTTATCTCCATCGGCATTAGCTACATTAAAAGAAATGGACGAATAGTTTTTCAGTAAGAATTCAGCACCCACGAGTCAGGAGTCAGAATTTATCAGTAATGTAGAATGATTGGTATTTTTCTCAAAAATCAATTAATTACAAATTACGAATTATTTTCACGCATTTGTCTTTTGATTCGCTAGGCTATGTATATCCTGGTTTTTCCGAAGTATACTATGGATTTTGAAAGCAAAGCTAATGCCTCAACTCCTACAGACAACATAGAGTTTGCTCAACCAACTACTACCCGTAAGCCACTGGAACTGCTGCGAGATACTGAGGCTTTACTTCGTCGCCCAACTGTAGCGAAACTGTCGCCGATTTTGCCATCAAAACTGAGTAATAGATTCCAAGCAGCCTCATCTTTGGCGGATGACTCCTTTAAGGAACTGGCAGAAATTGACCTAAATACTATTAGTGATTTTGAACTGCGTTCTGCACGAATTTTTATTGGCTTGAGCCTTGTTGGTTTTGGGGCACTGATGATATTGATGTTGCTGCTATACTTAAATACATTGCATCCAAAAACCAGTACAGTTGTACAAATTCGGCAATATTGGTATCAATATATTTGGTTTGTCTGTTTAGGTATTACGGGGATGTTTATCTTGGGACGTGAAGCAATGCGTCCTATGCCAAAGCGACGGAAGTAATTCGTAACTAAGTTTTCTCATAGAGAGATGAGTGAAAAAGAATGTAGAGAGGTAGTAGTGCTAACTCTCTACAAGGTTTCTGGATAACACATAATGGTTAAAAAATCAGGATAAACTTTGGTGAATAAATATATCAATTATTCTAAATTACCGATCAATTTTGACTCATGAATCTTGGGTACTGAATTCTTATACCCATTCAATTAATGATTGCAACACATCCTTGGGTAAAGACGCGATTCATCGCGTCTCTACAAATGGTCTATTTTTCTTTTTTCAAATTGGTATTACTATTAATAAATTATAACTTTCAGGGATTAACGCTTCAAAATGTGCTTGGGTATTAAATAGCTGTTAGGAGATTTTATAGATGAATCATGATGCTTTCATTGTTCCACCTGGTTCAAAGATTTCTCTGAAAAAAAACTATGACCCAGCTTATAAAACTGATTTTCATCAAAAAGCTGATGCTGCAACCAAATTAAAGGTAGATATTGAACGACTAGCTAATTACCAAAATATTCTCTATGCTCAAAACACCTATGCTCTGTTGATTATTTTTCAGGCAATGGATGCTGCTGGCAAAGATAGCACTATTAAACACGTAACTTCTGGTGTTAATCCACAGGGATTTCAGGTGTTTAGTTTTAAGGGCCCCAGTGCGGAAGAATTAGACCATGACTACTTGTGGCGCTCAATGAAAGCTCTGCCAGAAAGAGGAAGAATTGGCATATTTAACCGCTCATACTATGAAGAAGCGCTAGTGGTTCGCGTCCATCCAGAAATGCTTCAAAAACAACAACTTCCTTACATTCCTAATGGCAATAAGATATGGAAACAGCGTTTTGAAGAAATCAATAACTTTGAAAAATATTTGGTTGATAATGGTGTAATCATTTTGAAGTTTTTTCTAAATGTCTCTAAGTCAGAGCAGAAAAAACGCTTTTTAGCACGGATTGACTCTCCTGATAAAAATTGGAAGTTTTCAGATAATGATGTCCGAGAACGAGCTTTTTGGGATGATTATATGAATGCTTATGAAGAAGTTTTTAATAATACTAGTACTAAATGGGCACCGTGGTATATTATCCCTGCTGATCGCAAATGGTTTACACGCCTGACCGTTGCCAATATTATCTGCACAAAATTAGAAGAACTAAATCTGCAATACCCAACAGTTAGTGAGGAACATAAGCAGCAACTTTTGGAAGCGAAACGTATTCTAGAGCAGGAAGATTAACCTGTGAATTCGATCGCTAAAGGCAAAAAAATGCTGAAGTAGTTCAAATATACAGTATAATATATGTAAATAATAAATTGTCACTTAATTAATGCTATTTGTAACTAAAGAAGTTAGGCAAATAGTCATAAGCGCAAAATCATGATTGAAATGGCAGAAAATGCCAAAAATCATCCACCTCACTTTACTAATGCTGCCTTTGATATAGTGGCGATCGCAGCCTCCGCAGGTGGATTGACTGCTATAATTCAGGTGCTATCGACTCTAAAAGCAGAATTTCCCGCCGCGATCGCCATTGTGCAACACTTGGCTCCCGAACATCCGTCGTTTATGGCAGAAATTCTCAGTCGCCGCACAGATATTACTGTCAAACAGGCACAAGAAGGAGATTCCCTTACCCCAGGAACGGCTTACATTGCTCCACCCGATCGTCACTTGTTGGTTAACGGTGACGGTACACTTTCCTTATCACACTCGGAATTAGTACATTTTTTACGTCCTTCGGCTGACTTATTATTTGAATCAGTTGCAGCCACTTACAAAGACAGAGCGATCGCTCTTGTGCTAAGTGGAACGGGTAGCGATGGCACAATCGGAATAGAAGCAATTAAAAAAATGGGCGGTACTGTCATTGTCCAAGACGTAAAAACCGCCGAATTTGCGGGGATGCCCTCCGCCGCAATTAACACTGGCAATGTAGATTTTATTCTACCTCTTGATGAAATTTCTACCACCCTGGTAAGTTTAATCATGGGAAAATTTAACTAAACTCAGAGGCATAGGGACAGGGGAGTAGAGGAAATATGTATTAAAGTGCAACTAACTTAGTGTCAACATAGTTTAATGAGGCTTTGAACTCCATTAATGAGGCTTTGAACTCCATTAATGAAGCTTAGAACTCCATTAATGAGTCTTTGAACTCCATTAATGAGGCTTTGAACTCCATTAATGAGGCTTTGAACTCCATTAATGAAGCTTAGAACTCCGTTAATGAGTCTTTGATACTTGTGGAAGCATAATCTATAACTCCACTCCTTTGTTCCTGCCCCCTGCCCCCTTAAACTATGACTTCCGCAGAAAAAGATCCTAAATTTGAAAATTTACTGGTTTATCTCAGACAAAGCCGGGGATTTGATTTTACAGGCTATAAGCGCTCGACTTTGATACGTCGAGTATTCAAGCGGATGCAGTCATTAAACATAGAAAATTTTGAAGAGTATCAAGACTATCTAGAAGTTTATCCTGAAGAATTTAATCATCTTTTCAATACGATTTTAATTAACGTCACCGCTTTTTTTCGAGATTCATCAGCTTGGGAAGAAATAGCAGAGCAAATACTGCCTAATCTGATTAACAATAAAAAAGCATCCGAGCAAATCCGTATCTGGAGCGCTGGCTGTGCTTCTGGAGAAGAAGCTTATACCCTGGCAATGTTGATGGCCCAAATATTGGGAGCAGAGGAATTTCGTCAACGAGTAAAAATCTACGCCACAGATGTAGATGAAGATGCTCTCAACCAGGCTAGGCAAGCCGTGTATTCAGAAAAAGATGTCCAATCTATACCAGATGAACTGCGGCAGAAATACTTTGAATTTGTCGGGAACCGCCATGTTTTCCGCCAAGACTTGCGCCGCTCAGTGATTTTTGGTCGCCACGATTTGCTTCAAGATGCACCCATTTCGCGCTTAGATTTATTAGTCAGCCGCAATACATTAATGTATTTTAATTCTGAGACTCAAGGGCGAATTCTAGCCCGGTTTCATTTTGCACTAAATGAGAATGGCTATTTGTTTTTAGGAAAAGCAGAGATGCTATTGATGCATTCTAACTTGTTTACGCCGCTGGACTTGAAAAACCGAATATTTACTAAAGTATCGACGGTGAATTTACGCGATCGCCTTTTAGTTATGGCAAATCCCGCAGATGACGAATCTAGCAACCGTTTGGCTCAAAATGTCCGATTGCGAGATATGGGTTTTGACACAACTCCAATCGCCCAAATAGTCATTGATACCAATGGCACTCTGGTAATGGTGAACGAGCAAGCGCGAATTTTGTTCGCCCTTTTCCCCAAAGATTTAACTCGTCCCTTCCAGGATCTAGAACTTTCCTATCGGCCTGTTGAATTGCGATCGCTAATTGAACGGGCTTATACCGAACGCCGCACTGTGAGCCTAACAAATGTAGAGCGCTATATATCTAACACAGAAATTCAATATTTAGATGTACAAATTACGCCTTTACAAGAAACAGATAACAGCTTATTAGGAGTCAGTATTTCCTTTCACGATGTCAGCCGTTATATTAAACTTCAAGATGCGTTGAAACGTTCCCAACAAGAATTAGAAACTACCAATGAAGAATTACAATCTACCAATGAAGAATTAGAAACTACCAACGAAGAATTACAATCTACCAATGAAGAGTTAGAAACTACTAACGAAGAACTCCAATCTACCAATGAAGAATTGGAGACAATGAATGAAGAACTCCAATCTACTAATGAAGAATTACAGACAATTAATAGCGAACTGAACCAGCGCACCACAGAACTTAATCACACAAATATTAGTCTAATTTCTATTCTCAGAAGTCTGCAAACGGGAATAGTGGTAATTGACAGCAGCTTTAATATCTCTATTTGGAATTACATGGTAGAAGATTTATGGGGCTTGCGAACTGATGAAGTGATCGGCAAGTCTATTTTCAGCTTAGATATTGGGCTACCCGTCGAGCAGTTGCGATCGCCTATTCGTGAATCCCTATCCGGGAGAAAGCAGTTTCAAGAAACGATCCTCGATGCTACCAATCGTCGAGGTAGGCAAATAAAATGTTACCTGGCAATTACTCCGCTGTTTGGTGCTGAAATGCAAGGAGCAGTTTTGATGATGGTAGATGTAGAGAAAGTCAGCAGTATGATTTCTACTCAAGACATAGAGAAACGGCAGCAGCAGGAATGAGGGAGGCAGGGGGCAGCACTTCGGCTACGCTCAGTGACCGGGGGGCAGGGGAGCAGGGGAGCAGGGGAGCAGGGGAGCAGGGAAGGTAGGGAGAAAAGAACTTGATTTTCTGACGATAAATCTCGCAAAGTTTCTTTGGTGGACTAATAGTTTAAACTATTGAAAAATCCAAAATCCCTTCGGGTTCGGTAGTCCCCCATCGACGGGAACCGCCAAGACGGGGGCTACCTCACCAAAATCCAAAATCCAAAATTGATTAACTCTGTGCTTACTCAGTTATCCACTATCAACGCCCTGAAACAGCCTACTAGTTCTGCTTGGTTAGAACAAGCGATCGCTAATTTAGATATCATCTTACTCGACCACTCCCACTGCGAACGCAAAGCAGCAGGCGTAGCCTTAAACATGATGTTTCGCTACCCTTCCAATACTAAAATGGTTCGGGAGTTAACTGCGATCGCCCGCGAAGAACTAGAACATTTTGAGCTAGTCAACCAATGGTTAGAACGCCGAAATATTCCCCTAGCTCCCCTACCACCGCCTCCTTACGGTGCTGGTTTAAAAGCTCAAGTACGCCCCAAAGAACCTGAGCGATTTTTGGATTCCTTACTAGTCACTGGTTTAATTGAAGCTCGCTCTCACGAACGTCTGGGACTATTAGCTGCTCACTGTCCAGAGCCAGAGTTAGCAAAATTTTATCGTGGGCTAATGGCATCCGAAGCGCGTCACTACGGTATATATTGGGTTTTAGCTGCTACTTATTTCGACAAAGAAATTGTTATGCAGCGGCTTGATGAATTAGCAATTGTCGAAAGCGAGTTGCTGGCGACTTTGCACCCAGAACCTAGAATTCACAGTTAGTAGACTAACCCAACAGATATGAAGCTTCAGCTAACACACCTGAGACTGCTTGTCTCCAACTACAAAGATTCTTTTCTGTTCTACCGGGATCTGCTGAAATTTGATGTCGATTGGGGCGATGAAAATAGCGGATATGCTGAGTTTAATACCGGATATCTCAAGCTGGGTTTACTCAAACAAGAATTAATGGCTGAAGTAGTCCCAAGAATTGAACAACCTTCATACGTTGTCAATCGAGATAAAATAGTCTTGATTTTGGCAGTGGATAACGTGGATGAGGTCTATGAGCAAGTAAAGGCTCAAAATGCGCTCGTTGTGACTCAACCACAAGATCGCCCAAGCTGGGGAATCCGCACAGCTCATTTGCGCGATCCCGATGGCAATCTGATCGAAATCTACAACAATCTCGGAATTATCAGTTAAAAGTTCCTGCCAATAACGTTATGAAGTAATTAATCATGAATTAGCATGATACAAAAATGGCTTTCTATTGTTGGCATTGGGGAAGATGGATTACAGGGGTTAAGCGCGATCGCTCGTTCTTTAATCGATCGAGCGAAAGTCATTGTAGGAGGCGATCGCCATTTAGCAATGCTTCCTACAGACGATCGACGTGAGAAACTAGTCTGGACATCTCCCATTAGTGCTTCAGTAGAGGAAATCATTCAGCGCCGGGGTCAGTCAATCTGCGTACTCGCAAGCGGCGATCCGATGTGTTACGGCATTGGTGTCACCTTAGCGCGGCGAATTCCCGTTTCTGAAATGACGATTATCCCCGCACCTTCAGCCTTCAGCCTCGCCTGTGCCAGGGTGGGATGGTCTTTGACTGAGGTAGAAACCTTGAGTTTGAATGGTCGTCCATCCTCCCTACTCCAGTCTTACATTTATCCGGGAGCGCGACTGTTGATTTTGAGTGAGGGTAAAGACACCCCAGCGCTGGTTGCTCAAATTTTGACAAATCGCGGCTATGGTGGCAGTAAGCTCGCTGTATTGGAGCGTATGGGCGGCGTTCATGAAAGAATTGTAGAAGGTACGGCTGCATCCTGGAGTGAAACCGAAGTTGCGGCTTTGAATGCGATCGCAGTTAATTGTATTGCTGATACTGGGGTTATTTCATTACCAAGATTACCAGGATTGCCAGATAACGCCTACCACCACGATGGACAGTTAACGAAGCGTGAAGTTAGGGCAATCACCCTAACAGCTTTAGCACCTACACCAGGAGAGTTATTGTGGGATGTGGGTGCGGGTTGCGGCTCAATTTCAATTGAATGGATGCGGAGTAATGGGCAATGTCGAGCGATCGCGATCGAACAAAACTCCTCTAGACTACTGTATATTGCCGATAATGCCGCCACTCTCGGAACTCCAAATCTGCAAATCATTGAAGGCAAAGCGCCCCATGCCCTGAAAGATTTGCCGGCACCAAATGCCATTTTTATTGGTGGTGGGGTGACAGCAATGGGACTTTTTGATGTTTGCTGGGAAGCACTGCGGCCGGGTGGACGCTTAGTGGCCAATGTTGTCACAGTTGAGGGCGAGCAGACTTTATTTCAATGGCATGAACGAGTCGGTGGCAATTTAACTCGTATTGCCATCCAACGGGCGGAACCTATTGGTAAATTTTTAGGTTGGCGAGCAATGGCGGCTGTGACGCAATGGGTAGTAGTGAAGTCTGAAAAATTTAATGGTTAATGTATGAGTGCGTAGACGTTTCGTCTTGTCGCAGACATCGCTTTTGTAATTTGGCGATCGCAGAATCATTAAGAGATGGCTGTTGTTTTGCCTGTAATTCCTGTCGGAGATTCTTGTAGGCAGATGGGTCTGCTGGCATCATCAACTCTGCAAGCAGGTTTCCTGGTTTGCGGCGGGTGCTAAGACCCATATCCTGAAGCAATTCATCAATGTAATGGAATGTAAAAGGAGTTACACATGCTCCACTGACGAAAGAATAAGGTCTATCTTTCTTCCTCCATTCCAACTCTGCCGTTACATCCTCTAACATCTGTTGCGGGGATGGTAAAGATATATTTCCTTTGACATACTCTGATAACCACCTAGCACTAATTTCTGCTGATAACTGGGCACAGAAAGTATAGTTATAACCAACAAAACCCATCTGGGGAACATGAGGGTGAATGAGATGGCGGTAAAGATGGATAGTGCCTTCCTCATCAAATACGTGTCTGCGGTACTTCTCTTCTAAAAAGGGGATATCCTGAAGAAAGCCCGTGCCAAAGACAACAATATCTGCCTGTATTTGCTCGCCGTTATCCAATTCGACGCCAGTAGCAAAAAACTTGTCGATTTTTGTCTTCACAGCACGAATTTTGCCTGCGCGTATATGCTCAAAAAAGCCTTTAGGCACCAAGCCGACACTACAACCAATCAATTTGTTCATCGGTTGTTTGGGCACCATCCCACAAGCATCAAGCGGAAACTGTAAACGCATGATAGTCTCATTTAGCCGCCAGAATGCCCACACTAGTGGCTTGCCAAAACTATGCAGCCATTTTTCCCATCCTTGAAGTTTATGATAGGGCATCCAAGTTTCTGCAAACCGAGTCAAGAAAATATACTTGATGTTGAACAAACCGAGAAAGAAGTTGGGAAATTTCCACAACGCTTGACGGAACACAAGGGTACATTCCTTAGCCTTGCTAGCTGCGAAATTCGCTAGATCGGTGGCTGACTTGCCAAAACCGACAACAACCACTCGCTTGCCCTCAATTACAGAGCCGTCATTAAAGTTATTAGTATGTATTATCTGACCTCCGGCGGCAATGAACTCTTCCATTCCTGGCAAGTTAGGAATGTAGGGAATATCATAAGTGCCATTGCATACAATCACAAAGTCGAAGTTGTAATTTTGTTTTCCGATCTCCTTACCATCTTCTTGAAAGCTAACACTAACCATCCATCCAGGAGTATTTCCTGATTTGCGCTCCACTTTAGTTACTTTTGCACCGAACTGAATTTTTTCTGTGACACCAAAGTGTTGGGCATAGGATTCAAGGTAAGCGCATATTTGCTCTCCTGAAGGCCATTCTGGATAGGACGCAGGCATAGGATAGTCTGAGAAAGCATAGGTGTCTCTGGGATTTTGGAGCGAGAGTCCTGGGTAAGCCCTCGACCTTTCCCACACACCGCCAAGTTCCTGCCGTTTCTCGAACAATGTAACCTCGTAACCTTCTTCAAGAAATGTCTTGGCTGAGACTAATCCGCTCACGCCTGCCCCAATCACGCATATTTGTTTCGCTGTCATTTTGGGTTCTCCTCAATTATTATCGGACTTACGGAAAAGTACACGGAGTAGGGGCAATTCATGAATTGTCCTAAGAAGAAAATCAAAGCTTTGACTATTGTTTGCGTAAGTCATATATTAAATTGGCACAGGAATTTGATATGCGCTCTCGTTCACTGATGAAGTAGGTAAATGATTGTCGCTGAGGTATTCTGACTGTTCTTGAGACTTAATTACATAAGTTAAGTATTCATATTGAGAGGGTAGATTTGTACTCAGGTAATTGGCTTTTTCCTTAATTGCCTGAAATTTAGCTAGCGCCTTTTCGTCGTCAAGATGCTCCAAGAGAGGTAAACTACCTTCAGGCTTATGATTGAGTCCAAGTAACATTACCGAATAAGAGTATGTCTCGAAGCCATGAAAATATGGATTGATATTCTTTTTATTTGGTAATCTGCTTTTCCACAACTTTAACTTTTCTTGCAGTTCCGTAGGAACTTTAATTTCTTGCTTAGTTGCTTGCCAAAACTTTGTATCTGCTCGATCGCTGGCACGGTAATGGAGTACCAAAAAGTCCCGAACACCATCTAGACAGTTAGCGATCGCTCTATTATAGTTGCGGATCAATTCTTCATTGAACGATTTCCCTGGAAAGTGATTGACTAACTCTTCAATTCCATGCTGAATAAAAAATATGCCAGTAGATTCTAATGGTTCAACAAAGCCACTGGAAAGCCCTATTGCTACACAGTTTTTCACCCATGAGTTTCTGTTACGTCCAATCCTCATTTGGATATGAGAGGCTTTGCAATTATCAGCAACATTTCCTAGATGCTGACGAAATTCTTGTTCTGCTTCCTGTGCAGAGATGAAGGCGCTAGAATAAACATATCCTGTACCATCTCTGCCATACAAAGGTATATTCCAGACCCAACCTGATGAGAGAGCAGTTGCAGTTGTGTAAGGGTTGATGCCATTTTTCTGAATATCGCTTGGTATCTGTATGGCGATCGCGCGATCGCACAGTAGCGACTCTGAATAAGAAATGAATGGCTCACCAAGAGCTTTGTTAATCAAAAGACCACGGAAACCAGTACAGTCAATGAAAAGGTCTCCACTGATAATGCCATGCTCGTTAGTGTTGAGACTATCTATGCTTCCATCTTCGGTTAAATTTACATCTACCACATCATCAACAATTTGTTTCACGCCCCTCTGTATTGAATAATCTTTCAAGAATCTAGCAATTAGATTTGCATCAAAATGGTAGGCGTAAGGATATTGCCCTTCAGCATCAGCAAGTGTGATGAGATTTTTTTCAGAAAAATGTTTCTCTGAGAATAAATGTTCTACTCTGTCATCAAAGATTTTGCCATTAAGATATCTCGGAGACCTTTGGCGATCGCACAGCGTCGGTGCCATGAAGCAGGAATAATCAAATGCCTCATTGGCACTCTTAAGTTTTAACCACCATTCAGAGATACTGAATCCATCAATAAAATCAAATCTTTCAAAAGGGTGGTAAAAGTGTCTGCGATCGGAATTCCAATCAACAAATTTAATCCCCATTTTATAAGTAGCATTGCATTTTGGCATCCATTCATACTCTTGTAATCCCAGAAAATCAAAAAATGACTTGATGCTACTAAAAGTTGCTTCGCCAACTCCAATTTTTGTAATATTAGAAGACTCTACCAAGGTAATCTGAACATTTTTTTTCAAGGCTTTGCTCAAATAAGCTGCCGTCATCCAACCTGCTGAACCACCACCGACAATTACAACATTTTGTACGTGCTGTGACATAGTAAAATTTCTCCTTCCGGCTTGAATTAGGTATTAATTTTCAATTTAAATAAATTTGCTGATTAATTTATGCAGTTTTCAATGGTTGCTCAACTTTATGGTTTTTGGCATATACCAAAAGACCGTTTGTAAATTGGGTAAAAACTGTAAATAAGTTTTCAACTAGTTCAAAAGCTTCTTGTTGGGCTGCTTCTGATAGTTGAATATCTTGTAACAATTGCTCTATTCCAGATGAACCTGTCATGTGACCAGTTTCAACATCCAAATGGAAATCTGCAAAATATCGGCATGGTTTTTGAGTAATTGCTTTAATTTCTTTGCCAATTTCTGCTGCTATAGAAAACATTATATTACCTGTTGCTTCGGTAACTTCAATGACTATTGTTTTTTGAATAGGAGTAGCTTGCAAAGTATATCGATAGAGTTGATAGCTCAACCAGCGAGCATTCTGAGTTTCTTCACTCCAAAGAAATTTCAATGCATCACTAAATTGCAAGGTTTTGTCAAATTCTAGATTCTTCAAATCTTCCAGAAACCACAGCCAATGATGGTCATCTTCATAAGTATGTTTGTTAATTAATGTCTGAATTGGATCGTTTGTTGGTTCTACTCGCAAAAAATACTTATTCAGTTCTCCAAAATTCATAATAAAATGAGCAGCACATGGTGCCCAAGCTAACCTTTGTCTGGGATTTATACTTTTATCTTGCATAAAATTAAACAAGGGCACTTGAGCAAATTCTTGTTTTTTTTGTTCAATCAATGCTAGTACTTGTTGCATTTTTAATTGTGCTGATTTTCAATGTTTAATATTCAAGCAGAAGTAACTTTCCGACTTTGTTGTGGGAAGGGTAATCTGCTCAAAGTTTGATTGTTAAATTCTCAAAACTTTTTTGATAATCATTAGCTCAAAACCCACTATTTGAATAGCAAATAATGTCTAATTTGGATATTGCAGGTTTAGTTAAGAGTGTGTAGATAATTGGCCTTTTACACACGCGATAAATCTCACCTCTACATCAGGGTTTTAGGTGTATTGTGTTATATCGTATTGAGGCTAACGCTAAATTGTAACCAGGTAATTTACTGTTATTGTTTTTACTTTAACTTCAACATATCTATGTAATAAACGTAGCCTTTACTTAAGTACGCTTGTTAAGAAAGGGTCTTATATGAGCGTTTCCTGCGCTCATAAAAACCAAATCGGCTGGTTAGACCTTCTACCTTAGCTAAAATTTGAGTATATACTTGGAAATATTTTTAGACTTGTTGTAGCTAAAAGTAGTATAAATAATTACTTTACATTCTCAAGTATTAATGTAGACTCAGCAGTACGACCAAATTCTTCTGGCGCATATTGCAGGTGAACTTCTGCACCAGGCCAAGAAAATGTCCCAGGTGTCACAGAACAAACTAAGTAATGCAAGCTATAAACTCCAGGTTTGAAGTGGTCAGCGTAGGCGATAATGCGATATCTTGCAAAAATGCACAAGAAAAAAGCGATCGCCTACTCTTGTCTCAGTAGTGGTAGTGCGATCGCTCTTTTTACAAAAGCTTATATAGTTTTGATAGTAAAGTATTCAGTACCATCTTCATAAATACTACGCAATAATTCTTTGGCTAAGTTTGACTATTGATCTACCGTCAGATTCCTCAACTTTTCTTCATCAAAAGTAAGCCCATGACGTTCTAAATATGGGCGCAAATTTATTTGAATGAATAAATCTTTTAGTTCTTGGGCAATTTCTTGGGGTGGATTTCCTGATAATGCGATCGCAATTAAATGTTCTGCTGCTTGAAATTCACCACAGTCTATTGCAAGAGTTGCAGCACTACGATGCAATACTGAACGAGTCGGTTCGGCATCAAGTTGATTGGCAATCAGTGCAGCAGCTTGAGATTCTTTTTCAAAAGCTTGTCGAGAAACTTGACTAGCTTGCTTTAAGTCTCCTCTGAGTTTAGCAGTAAAAGCTGCTTCGGCTAAATCCATCGCTTGTTTATGCAACTCCTGAATCTGACTCATTTTTCCACAATAAAAGATAGGGGTCTGCTAAATTCAACAATAATAACGTAGGCAGGAAATTCGCCATCGGAAGGATTAGTTTGCTCGATTTTTTGTTTGACTCTAGCTCTAATTCTGTTATCATCTGCTTTACGTATACCTGAAACTTCCAGTCTTACTTGATTTTGAAATGGAAGTTCACCTGCTTCATCTTCGCTACCTAACCAATAATCAAATCCAGTGCCTTTGCGCGATCGCTCAATCACTGTAAACTGAGTCAATTGATGGAAGTTCACCTGCTTCATCTTCGCTACCTAACCAATAATCAAATCCAGTGCCTTTGCGCGATCGCTCAATCACTGTAAACTGAGTCAATTGTCTGATGAGCATAAAGGCAATACCATAGGCTGCTTGTTCTGTGGTGAACTCTTCATCATTCCAGCAGCGGAGCATTTGCTGTGTAACGGTTTGCCAATATAGTCTGAAGGTGGTAGTAAAGTCTCCATTAACTGTAAGTTCTACACCCTGTAAATGACCTCGATCCTCCAAACACACCGCACAAGCTTCTGCTAAAGCTGCTCCAAAAGATGGAGTTATAGCGGGTAGTCCTTCTCCTAATTTAGTTAATACTAACTCTTGGGGTTTATCCAAGCTAAACAGACTGAATCTTATTGTGATTTGTTTTATTGTACTTTAATTGCAGTTGCAGAAATGTAATTAAGTACAATTATTACTTCCCATCCTCCAATATTAATGTAGACTCAGCAGTACGCCCAAATTCTTCTGGCGCATATTGCAGGTGAACTTCTGCACCAGGCCAAGAAAATGTCCCAGGTGTCACAGAACGGACTAAGTAATGCAGACTATAAACTCCTGGTTCCAGGTGGTCGGCGTAGGCGATAATGCGATCGCGGTACACATTCTTAAAACCAAGTTCCCAGCTATCGGCTTTTGCTTGTAATGCAGCTGTAGCAGTTTGAAAACTCGCATCCACCGCCTCAAAACCTGATGGTAGGGGATCTTTTATCACCAGATGATCCACAGAACGATCGGCAATAATTTCTAAACCAATATCAAACACCTGTCCAGAGGCTAAAGTCAAGGGTTTATCGAAAGCATAAAGACCTGTTTTTTGCAAAACTTTCTCTTTATTTACTTGACTAATTTCTCGTGTTATGCGTAGTCCGTTAAACCTGCCTGGTTGATTACCTTGCAAGCGATAATTATAAGCAACCAGATAGTGTAAAGTGCCATTACCTGATTTTTGCAGGGTTAAATCATTACGCCCACGAGGTAATTTATTCATCGGCACATTTAGCTGTAAGCTGGGATTTTGATAGCCATTAAACTGATTTTCTCCTAACTTATTACCAGCTAATTCCACTGTGGCAACAAAATTAGGTGGTGTGGGTTGCAGTTGGCTATATTCTACCAAAGCTGTTAAAGCTTGGGCATTATTATAGTTGGTTTGCCATGTACCATCGCGTCGTAATGCCAGAAGACTTTGAAATAATTTATCTATAACTTCGGGTTTACTCTGTTTGGCAATAAATAAGCGTAAAGCTTGTGCTTGCGTCGTAGTAGATGAACTCATCCATCCCCAACTAGTTGGTAAACTCACAACTGCTGTGCGGCCAGTTTCATAGACATTCTGTTGCAGTTTGTTCGCTAATTGTTGAGATTCATCTTGCCATTCTGGGAATTGAGATGAGTATCGCGCTAGTTTAATTTGAGTTGCTACATCAAAATTATTGCGCTGTTCATAAATATCTGCGAGGAAAGTGTTGCGTTTATCTCCTAATTCTGCTAATGAGATTAAAGCATTAAGTTGCAGTTGCCTTTTACAGAGTAGTTGTTTGCAAAAGTCGTATTCTCCGGGGTTTGCTAGAACTTTTTGTAAATAGGCTTTCAGGCGAGACACCATTGCAGAATCAACTAAATTAGGGAACACCTGACTTGTTTTAGCCAAAGATTCACCCGTATAGGAAGAAACCCAAGGGTCAGATTTTTCTTGTCCGGGGAAAGCAGCAAAACCACCATCAGCTATTTGGAGTTTTTGTAATTTTTCAATTGCTTGATTCGCTTGTTGGCTAGGATTAAATTCTGTAAATGTCTGACCATATTTCTGTGCAATAATTTGCAAATTAGCAGCAATTATTAATTGACTCGCCGCCGGTTCTGTAAATGGTAAATCATCATCTTCTACAGCCTGTTTTGCTGGTGCTTTAATTTCTGGAATCAAAGTACTCGCCAACTGAATATCTAAACCTCCTGCATCAGGAAAGGTATTTTTATCAACATTTAAGGGAATCTTCACCTGTTTTTCAGTGACGCCAGATTCAACCACTTGTTCTGTAATTTCAATTGGCTTAATTTCCAAGGGTACTTCAAAAGCATCTGCGGCTGTACCATTTAACTGAGTCGTAAAGCGAACTTTACCAGTTCCCACACTATCTGCCAGCATGGGGAAGCGATAAGCGTGAGTTGCGGATTCAGCTTTGGTTTGCAAAGTAGTCGCTGTGGGGTTTTTCTCAGCAAACTTCACATTACCGCTAAGTTCGCCATTAATTGAGAGATTTCCTGTATTCCCAGTGTTGTTAGTTACAGATAAGCCAGCGAGAATGCGATCGCCTGGACGGGCAAACTGTGGCAAGATGGCATTAGTTAGCAGTGGTTTGGTGCTGATAAACGTCGCCTCCCCATTCCCGAAACGCAGATTTCCATCAGTGGCCACAGCCATCACTCGCCATGTAGTTAAGTCATCCGGGAGTTTAAAGGTTATCTGTGCATTCCCATTTGCATCGGTAAGCACAGAACCGTTGTAGTAAGCTAAGGCTTGAAAATCGGTGCGAGTGCGAGTATTGGCTGCACCAGTTGAGAAACCACCGCCATAACCCCAACCTTTCGGTTTAGTTACATCTTGTGCTTGTAATATAACATCCGCGCGATTATCGTTAAAGCGGGTAGGTATTACCTGTTCTGCATAAACTGTATCTACCAAATCTGGCGGACGATAACCAGAAAGTTGTAACACCGCTTCATTTACCACCATGACTGTAAACTGTCCTTTGGCGGGATTGCCTTGATTGTCCTTCAGTTCTAGCTGTACCGTTTCTTCTGCACCAGGTTCTAATGATGCTTGCACTGGCTTAACTTGCAGTTTTAAATACTTATCTTCTAAATTGACTTTAAAAGGTGTGAAACCAATCTTCACCAAGTTATCTAAACTTCCCGCTTCCACTTGGTTTATGGGTTTACCTTGTCTAACTAATACAGCTTCAATGGCTGCATTTGGCAGCATTTCTGGTGTAACTTGAAACTGGACTTTTGGTGTGCCTCCCTGAACTTTGGTAATCTGCTGATAAAGAGGTTTATCTTTAATTACAGCAAAGTACAATTCTGCGTCTGGATAAGGAGATTGAATTATTGCAGTAGCAGTTTCACCAGGTTTAAACTCTTTTTTATCTAATTTAATTTCTAAGACATCTTTTTCTTTAGAACCCCAAAATACTGGATTTTCTCCAGTTGCCCAAATTTGTAAATCTGTGGCACTTAATTCACCTTTTGCATCACTAAAATTAACTCTAATCCTGTATGAACCAGATTCCGGTGCTGTTAAACTTACCGATTGCGGATTGCTAGCAGATGTAATTTCATCTTGTCCTACCGTTTTATATTCAACTTGATTTTTTGGAGTTTGACTACCTTCCACCAACTGCGTAACGCTGCTGTATTTAATCTGTTGTAATTCCAGGTGCACTCGTTGACCTGCGATTGGTTTTCCTGTAGGGTCAGTAACAATCACTTCAATAGGGAAAGCCTTACCAGCATCAGCGATGAAATTACTTTTTAATCCAATAAGGCGATTACTCGGTAAAGCTGTAAATGTTTTGGAATTCGCTACTGACAGATTAGAAACATCTGCAACTTGCACATCTACTTGGTAAGTCATCGGATATGGTAAATCATTAGCCACATTTACAATTTGACTACCTTTACCATTAGCATCTAGTTGGGCATTAGTTTGCAATACATCAGTAGATATAGTAGGGGTTTCCTCCGGCCATAACCATTGCCTACCAAAAGTAAATTCTTCCCAACCTTTAGGAACAAAATCAGCCTGCTGGCGAGTAATAAAATATTTTGCTTCTCCACCTTCTACAGGCGCACCAAACAAATAATTGCTTGTAGCATTAATATTAACTTTCTCGTCAATGAGAGCAAATTCTTTATCTAAGTTGAGTTCGACTTTAAAGTTGGGTGGTTTAAACTCAGCTACCCGAAATTCTCCAGAAATTTCTTGTCCATTTTTACCTTTCGCCTGGATTGTATAGTAGCCTAAGCGCTGAGTAGTTTTGATTGGCAGTTCCAGAGAAAAACTGCCAAATTCATTTGTGGTTTGCGTACCTAAGCTGGTTTTTTGACCATCGGGATTTACCAAAGTTAATTGGTAAGCAGCATTTTTATCTTGCTGAATCGCACCATTTTGTAAATAGTCTGCAAAACCAGTCAACCAAGCTTTTTCACCTGGTTGATATAACTGTCTATCCGAGAAAATTATCCCGCGTGATTCTGGCTTCTTATCTTGCCAACCTGCATCAATGCCGTAGCCATAAACACCGCTATATTCTTCAGTTCTAGCAAATGCCCAATCTTGATTTTCGCGGGCAATTACTAATAACTGTGGTGATTTACTAGAGCTTTCATTACCAGAATAACATTTCTGTAATCCTTCACGAATAATTCTAAAAATTCCATTGTTATCAGTTTTACCTGTTGCACAAGGTACTGGTTCTGGACGAGATTTTGCTTGTAATTTTGATTGATAAATTTCAACAGCAGCCGCTTGAACTGGCGAACCATCTGTAAGATGATTGACACGAATTAACCCTGACTCAGGAAACCACTGAGTAAATACGCCCAAATTTGTCAATTCAACCATGCCATAAGTCGTAGGTTCGCGCCACAGTTCCTTGCCATTCTCCTGATATTTATTCGTGCGGGCTTGGACTCCATAAGCTAACATGCCGGTAGTAGAATTTATTTTTTCCCGCAGAGGAACAGCAATATCAACTGATTGATTTTTCTTACCCGATACCTTAAAGCTTTGCCATTCAGCAGGTTGTGGTAATAAATCACTACTATTATTAAAATAAACTAAATCTGTCGGTTTAACTACTCGATAAGCGGCTTTATATTTAGATTCTGGCAAATTTCCCGTACTAATATTTAGCTGTAAATCTTTACTTGTAGGGAAAATATTCAAATCTGATGGTACCCAAATATCCCCAGCTAAATCTCCAGTATCATATTTAAGGGTGACAGGTTTACCCAAAGTTTGCCCAAACTTATCCTTGAGGTTTTCGCCGATAGTAATTGTATAAGTCTTGGCAGGTTCTAGCGCATAAGGATTAATGCCGACAATTTTATCTTCATCATTAACTTCCAAAATTCTCGAAATTTCTTTTGGTGCTGGATTAATAGTAATGTTTTCTTTAGCTGAATCTGCTAATAAAATGTTATTAAATTCTAGCTGCGGGCTGCCTTTAACAAATCGTCCAAATGTTCCGCCTGAATCCGGCTGTCCGTAATAGTTAATTTTCTGAAATGCTAAAGGCGAATAAGTTGCTAATTTACTAGCAAATTCTTTCTCTGTCGCTAGATTGCCATAAGCAGGACGTATTCCGGGGGAAAAGACCAGGCGATAACTAGTTGCTTTTTCTAGATTTTGCTGTGGGATCAGATTATAAATCCAATTGCGTGCTGAAGGGTCAAATTTTTCTAAAGGATCTTCTTCATTTTTTAATGGTTTTTCTTCTTTGTTTAATTCAACTTTAAAACCTGTACCTTTACTTTTACCTTCGGGAATTAGCTGTAAATGTTCTTGTACAGAAGCTAAATCCAATTCTACATTGGAAGTAAACTGTAACTTCTGTTGTAAATCAATTGGTTCGATATCAGCTTTCTCTATGGGATTGACACCGGGTAAATTAGTTAATTTTATGGATTCAGTGTTGAAAGTCCAAGGTAAATCTTTGTCTAGGCGATGATTTTTTAAATCGGCTAAACCTGCTTTAAGAGTAACTTGAAATCTTGTCGCTATTGGTAATGCTTTTTCAGCTTGGAATCCCACCATGCGTGGTGTTAAAAAGCGAAATTGACCGGGTAAAGGCGGCCAAAGGGCAAATTTTTGTAATATTTTTTGCTGTTCTGGACTATCAAGACTTTCAACTGGGATTAAAGCTTCTTGAAAACGGATGCGGATTTGGTTGAGGGGTTTTGCATCTCCAATGGGACTTATTTGTTCAATCCAGTCTGGTAATTTTGGTGGTGTGAGTGAGGATACTGCTGGAAGTTGTTCTTTACTTGAATTGATACTAAAGAAATTACATCCTGTCATCACTAGCATGAATGTGAAGAGAAGAATAAATTGTATTTTTCTCTTCTGGCGTGAAAAATGACTAATTTTTTTTAACAAACCGCTAAAGACGTTAAGAAAGAGATAGAGAATTTTACGATAAGAACTGAGTAAAAATTTGATAATCATATTTTTTAGTAATTCAAAATAAAAAATTCACAAATTATAGCAGGCAAAAGCTTGCATTACCTGATTTACTTGGTAATGGCAAGATTAATAAGGGATGCAGACGACTATTTTTTACTCAGACTTTGGATTTAACTATGTTTATTTACATAGATAACCAATCTAGTGTAATTGTTCCAAAAAATCACTACAATTCTTAACTAATTAATAAGTATTTAACTTCTGCAAATATTAATTTACATCTGCTAAGTGATTTCAAATAAATTATTAAGGATTTGACATATTGACTGATATAGATGTAATCGCTGCGTCAAAATTAAGGTAGGTTTTCTTGGACAGGGGATTCCCTGATGAAACTAATTTTACGATCGCTACTCAAACTCAAGCACAGTAGTAAAGTTATCCTGGCTGTGCTGCTAATCTGTCTGGTGGTACGCTTACTTCCTTATTTTGCGCCGATTCGGGCCGCAGATATTGCCCAAAATCAGTTGGCAATGCAATTTAGCGATCGCAATGGTTTACCATTAGGAACATTGCTCACCCGCGACCAAGAGCATACATCAGTAGTACCACTAAATCAGGTTTCGCCCCAGTTTATCCATGCGATTTTAGCCGCCGAAGATGCCAGCTTTTACCATCATGGGGCGTTGGATATGAAAGCTGTTATCCGCGCCAGCAAAGAAGCCATGCACGCCAAAAGAATTGTTTCTGGCGCTTCTACAATTACCATGCAGTTAGCGCGGATGTTAGATCCAGTGCCCCGCAGCTTCTCTGGTAAACTGAGTGAAATTTGGCTAGCTTGGCGGTTAGCAGCAGGAATGAACAAAGATGAAATTCTGGCTGCATATATCAATCGGCTACCAATGGGCGGGAATATATATGGTGTGGAAGCCGCCGCACAGACTTATTTTTCCATTCCAGCTAGTGAATTGAATCTTGCTCAAGCTAGTTTGTTGGCTGCTATTCCCAATAATCCCACATACTTTAATCCTTACGAGCATTGGGAACGGCTGAAGCAGCGACAAAAATACGTCCTTAATCGGATGGTACAGGAAAAGTATATTAGTGGTGCGATCGCAACCCGAACACACACCGAAAAGGTTGTGTTTCAGTCTCGCCAAGGGGGAATTATCGCCGCACCACACTTTTTATTTTGGTTAGCCAATCAGATCCCCCCTAGCCCCCCTTACAAAGGTGGGAATCAAGCCCTCCTTTTGAAGGGGGGTTGGGGGGATCATTCTCCCATCCGCACGACTATCAATCGCCCTTTGCAGCAGTTTGTGGAAGCACAGGTACAGCAGGTAATTTCTTCTTTAGCCGCTAACAATGTCCATGATGCAGCTGCGTTGGTGATTGATAACCACACTGGTGAAGTTTTGGCTTATGTCGGTTCACCTGATTACTTTAATGAAGCCAAATTGGGACGCAATGATGGAGTGCAAGCACTACGTCAACCAGGTTCTACCCTCAAGCCTTTTGTTTATGAATTAGCTTTAGAAAAAGGTTTAATTCGCCCAAACAGCATTTTGGCGGATGTACCTGCCCATTATGCAATTCCCGGCGCGAAACTTTACAGCCCCACAGATTACACCGAAAGATTTCTTGGCCCTGTGCGGGTACGAATCGCTTTAGCAAATTCTTTAAATGTACCTGCAATAAAGGTGTTAGAAAAAGTCGGTGTGGAAACTTTTTTAGAACGACTGCATCAACTGGGATTTGAACACCTCAATCAAACTCCAGAACATTATGGTTTAGGTTTGACTCTAGGTAGTGGCGAAGTCAGTCTCTGGGAATTAGCCCGTGCTTATCTGACCATAGCACGACAAGGAGAGGCAATTCCTTTAGTAAGCACATTTTCCAATTCCCCAATCCCTACAGACGCGATGAATCGCGTCTCTACAAACTCCCTACTCCTTAATCACACAATCTGGCAATTAATCACTAACATACTCAGTGACAGTTATGCTCGTGCAACAGCATTTGGTGTAGACTCAGTGTTAAATTTACCCTTTCCTGTTGCTGTTAAAACTGGGACTTCTTCCAATTTTCGTGATACTTGGACAGTTGGCTTCACTACAGATTACACTGTCGCTACTTGGGTAGGCAATTTCACTGGCGAACCGATGCGACAGGTTTCAGGTGTGACGGGCGCAGCACCCTTATGGAATCGAATTATGTTACATCTGCACGAATATCAAGAACCAGCAGCTTTTCCATCTCCAAAAGGTTTAGTGCAATTACCTGTTTGTGCAATTTCTGGATTACGACCCACCCCAGATTGTACCTCAGTGGTGCAGGAATATTTCTATCCTGAAGATAAAAGTAATTACGAACGTGACAATCAATTCAATTTGCCACCAGAATATAATGAATGGTTGGCAAAACAACAGCAGTCAAATTTTACTTCTACCAATTTAAGAATTTTATCTCCGCATCATGGCGATTTATTTTTAGTTTATCCTGGTGAAGAAACGAAGCAAAAACTCGAATTCAAGCTAGCGGGAAATAAATCTGCACCAGTCGAGTGGTGGTTAAATGGCGAAAAGTTAGATACAAACTCAGCTAATTCTTTATTTTGGAATTTACGTCCTGGTAAGTGGACTTTGGAAGCAAGAAGCGGGGAAATGAAGGACAAAGTAAGCTTTCAGGTGGAGTTAGCTAATATTAAACCTACGCGTCGAGGATTTTCTATTAGTAATAATTGAAGCTCTCTAACTCTTATTCCTCTGTGTTATCTGCGTTCTCTGTGGTTTGATCTTCCGTGACTTGTGCGTAAGTCCCGATCGCTAACGAATTAGATACCGGAAAGTGTCAAACTAAATATGAAGTTTATAAAAAAACTGCAAACTCAAACCATGACTCAGCAACCAACTGATTTAGATAATAAAGCTGTATTTGAGCAGTTGTGGGAGATTACAAAGGAACTCCGCCAAAAATTAGAGGCTCGTTTTCAGTTACATCCAGACGCTTCTGTAGAAAATTTACAGCAATATAGCAGTCTTGATGGCAACATGAAAGGTTCGCTGACTGCTTTTTCTGGAGAAGAAATTGACTGGCTAGTGCATTCGTGGTTGGGAAACGCGGAAAAATCAAACTTTGGGACTATGCGTCTCACTACTTGGTTGAAGTCCCACATTCAGGTTCCTCATTTGGCCTTTGAGTTTGGCACACTTCCAGATGGAAATATTTTCTTTTATATAGATTACATTGCCCGAACTGAGCTTTTAACCGATTTGGCATATCTCGATCGCTACTATGAGCCAGTTAATCAAACATTCTTAAAGTTACAATCAGATTCACGGCTCAAGGTATTTACCAGCAAAAGTACTTATATTCGTCTATTTCAATCGCCTGTTAGCTTGTGTTACACAGGCGCACCTTCTTTTGAAACCCTGGAACTCACTCGCACACTTGCACGCGAAACACTCGATCGCTGGTTAACTTGGGTAGATGCAGCGGAACCTATGCCAGAAGATGCACGAGAAGCTTTAGCTGCTCGTGATTTAGCGCTCCGCCGTATCAGTGCTGAACGCGATCCAGGTAATAAATTTGCCGCACAGATGTTTGGCTCGGAATTGACAGATAGACTTGTGCGATCGCTCTGGGGTGGCGATCGGATTCTCTAAATTTGTCATTGGTCATTGGTCATTGGTCATTTGTTATGGCTCTCAATTTTCCATGTCCACTAATTTAGAATCGTACTGCGCTTTAGCATCGCAAGTTACTTGTTATGCAATTAACCAAACAAGCGATCGCCAATCACACTTTTACCCTGCTAATACTATGCTGGAAGAGAAGTAGACCGCAAACACTTCCTGCAAACACAGCAAACCACCATTGAGTGCTTCACCAACTTGGGGATGATTTGAATTTGGGAATGGAAATTGGGGATTAGGAAGTAATAACAAATGACAAATGACAAATGACAAAACCAATAGAAGTCCGCAATCCCCGAACTGGCAAATTTGATTACGTAATTATCCCGCCGCCTCCAAGGCTGGTGGTACAGCAATGTAAGCGGACGCGCCGGGCACAAGTTCGCTGGCAGAAATTGGGCTTAGAGGGGAGAATTGAAGCTTTACAGCAGTGGAAGGATGCGATAATATCTGGACGCGATCGCCTCACGGAAGCTTTGGTAAATGATACAGGAAGATTGTCAGCCTCGGTATTAGAAATAGACTCCTTCCTCTCCAGCATCGATCGCTGGTGTCGGTTAGCACCGGAATTGCTGCAAGAATCGGCAAAAAATACAGCCATTCCCTTTATTGCCTTGCAACAAACATCTGTTCCTTATCCCTTAGTTGGGGTAATTAGCCCGTGGAATTTTCCCCTGTCACTGTCTACTATTGATACCATTCCGGCGTTGTTGGCAGGTTGTGCTGTCATTGTTAAACCCAGTGAAATCACTCCCCGCTTTGTAGCACCACTAATTACAGCACTCAACACTGTTCCCAAACTGCACGAGGTATTAACTTTTGTCGAAGGAGCAGGTGCAACCGGATCTCTTTTAATTGAAAATGTAGATTTGGTATGTTTTACAGGCAGTGTAGCCACAGGGAGAAAAGTTGCACAAGCAGCTGCAAAACAGTTTATTCCAGCTTTTTTGGAATTAGGAGGAAAAGATCCAGCGATCGTTTTAGAATCAGCCAACTTAGAATTAGCAACCTCAGCAATCTTGTGGAGTTCCGTTGTCAACACCGGGCAGTCATGCCTCTCAATTGAGCGAATTTACGTTGCAGACTCGATATTTGAAAAGTTTTACCATCAACTAGTAGCCAAAGCACATCGCCTTAAGCTAGCCTATCCCACAGTCGAAAGTGGAGAAATCGGCCCGATTATTGCTGAAAGACAAGCAGCCATCATTAGCGATCATCTTCTAGATGCAGTGGAAAAAGGAGCAGTAATTCACTGCGGTGGTGTCATCGAGGATTTAGGTGGGGGTTGGTGGTGTCGTCCAACAGTGCTTACCCAAGTTAATCATTCCATGAAAGTCATGACCGAAGAGACTTTTGGCCCGGTTATGCCAGTCATGCCTTTTTCTGTAGTAGATGAAGCAGTCTCTTTAGCCAATGACTCAATCTATGGATTAAGTGCTGCTGTATTTGCCTCAGAAACAGAAGCTTTAGAAGTTGCTTACCAAATAGATGCAGGTGCTATTAGTATCAACGATGCGGGACTCACCGCCATCATGCATGAGGGAGAGAAAAACGCCTTCAAATTCTCCGGTTTGGGACAGTCACGCATAGGTGCAGCAGCGATGAAACGATTTATGCGAAAAAAAGCTATTTTGATTAAAACTAATGCTACTAATGACCCTTGGTGGTTTGAAAATGCAGAGTGACCAATGCGATCGTCACTATGCAACTGATTACCGTAACCAATGGCGTAGCTTGCCGCCGTACTTTTTTAAAGAAGCAAGCTACGCAAAGCGTTTCCAAGAGTTGGCATTGCATTCGCATCTTGTTCAAAATATCTATTTTACTAGAGGCGATCGAAACTGATGAAGCAACAGCAACGGCTTGGATAAATCAGCAACTTGAAGCCTTGGACATTAACCTAACCACTACCACTTAACATCTTGGGTAGCAATGAAAGCACTTAAAGTCATGGCAACGATTAATGAGCAAGGACAACTAACTTTAGATCATCCTCTCATAACAGATAAAAACAGTCGTGTAGAAGTTATTATTCTAATTCCAGAAGAGGAAGTTCTGGAAGATCAATCTCAAGCAGAAGTCTTAGCAAATTTCCGGCAAGCTTGGCACGAAGCCATGACTGGGCACACTATCCCGGTGGCTCAACTTTGGGAAGGGCTTGAAAATGACTGAATTCGTGAGAGTATGATTTCTGTGCAATCACCCCTCTTGTTTTCATGCCAACAAATGATTCTGAACTTCAAGCTCAAGCTCGGAAAATTCTGGATGCGATCGCCTTTATTCCCTTTGAGCAATGCCAACCCTTGAGCCGTGATTTTGCGACCATTCCGGCTCGTCCTGGCATCTATGCAATCAGGCACAGGACTGAGGGATTGCTATACATCGGTAAAACCAAGAGCTTGCGGGGGCGTTTCAGTGGTGGACATAAAGCTTTTTTGTGGGCGTGGCTCGATAAGTATAACGATGAAGATGTGCGAATCGCAGTGCAATTGATTTCATATTGGGAAAACCCTACGTTACTATTGGAGCTAGAAGCCATTATTTTAAGAGCCACCGAACCTCCTTACAACGTCCAAATTCCAACCGAAGGGTAGTAAAGCGATGCAAGCAAAACTCCAAGAGCAACTTTCCCCCAATGATGCCGAAGTTATTTTAGGATGCTTACCTGAAAGAATTCGCGCCGCTCTAATTGCTCGTGCTACTGAAATTGAATATCCAATCGAAGCAGTTATTGAGATGGCGATCGCAAGTTTTCTCGACACAGAGGCGTTGGGTTTTGCAGATTGCAAGCCAGGGCGTGGACAATAAAACCGTCAACTAGCGATCGCAGGCGACGGGACTGGCGAAAGATATTTGTGTGGATACAGAGGTTACTTGCAGCCGTTTAACCGGAACATTAGAAGCCGACGACAAACGCGTAGGCGTAGCCCGCCGCAGGCATCGCTTGGAAGAAAAACAGAATTTTGCATTGCAGAATTTTCAGTCAGGATTTCGGCATTAATTTGTGTGGGTTCGACGGATAAGAAAGGCCAAAAAGGTTGCTAGATATGAATTTGCTCAACTGGATAGATCGTAAGGCGATCGCTAGCCACGCAAACTCTCTCAATTTTTGGCGGCCACAGCGATGTCATGGCAGCGTGTAGTATTGGTTTTGCCAGTTTATCTAAAGAATTTACGCCAGCGATGATTAATAAAGCTGTCTTTGATAACCTTCCCCACTCTCTACTCATAATATGCGAACATAATTAAGTTGTAGCTCACTTATTCGAGAAGGAATATTAGTCCTGATAATAACAATCGTGCCCGCACTGATTAAGTGCTGCTGTATTTGCCTCAGAAACAGAAGCCTTAGAAGTTGCCTACCAGATAGATGCAGGTGCTATTAGTATCAACGATGCTGGACTCACAGCCATCATGCATGAGGCAGACAAAAACGCTTTCAAATTCTCCGGTTTGAGACAGTCACGTATGGGTGCAGCGGGCTGAAACGGTTCATGCCAAAAAAAGCTATTTTGATTAAATACTAACTCAATGAGTGACCCCTGGTGGTTTAATAATCAAGAATACTGAAGGGATAATAGATAATTCATAACAAGAAAAATAATAGTCTCTAATAAAGCTTATAGAAATAGGAGTTTAACATGTCTATCATGAAAATAGAAATGCCCCTAATGGCCCGTCAAGAAGGAGAGTGGTCTGGTTCTTATACACTAGTTGATACAGAAGGAAAAATTTTAGATAAATATACTTCTCATTTAAGCTGCAAATTTATTGAAAACCCTCCTTATTCATACTACCAAATAAATCGCTATAAATGGCCTAATGGCAAACAAGAAGAACATCATTTTCCTGGTTTATATCGAGATAAAAAAGTATGGTTTGACACTGAACGCCTTAAGGGTAATGCTTGGGAAGTAGACGATGCAACTATTATGTTCCGATTTACTTTTAAGAAGGCTCCGAGTGCTTACTTGTATGAGGTGATTTACCTCAGTCCTTGCAATAACTATCGTTTCCGTACCTGGCATTGGTTTAAGAACGATCAACTCTATCAACGTACATTGGTGCAAGAAGAACGAATAAAATAGACATAGGAGTAAAATCTGTCAGGGGTTTCAGTAATCAAGTAGACATGATATAACTCTCATCTCAAATCTCAACTTAGTAAGGTATACGCATGGCCAAAGGTGACAAAATAAACTTTTCTACCCCTAGCGGGTTTCCAGAATTTCTTCCTAGCGAAAAACGTTTAGAATTATATTTGTTAGATATCATCCGTAGAGTTTTTGAAAGCTATGGATTTACGCCCATCGAAACACCTGCTGTAGAACGTTTAGAAGTGCTACAAGCTAAAGGTAATCAAGGCGATAATATCATTTATGGAATCAATCCCATATTGCCACCAAATCGACAAGCCGAGAGAGATAAATCGGGTGAAACTGGTTCGGAAGCCAGAGCTTTAAAGTTCGATCAAACAGTTCCTTTAGCAGCGTATATTGCCCGTCATCTGAATGAATTAACCTTTCCCTTTGCTCGTTATCAAACCGATGTAGTTTTTCGGGGAGAACGGGCAAAAGATGGGCGTTTTCGTCAGTTCCGCCAGTGCGATATTGATGTAGTTGCGCGTCGCGAACTCAGCTTGCTCTATGATGCTCAGATGCCTGCAATTATCACTGAGATATTTGAAGCAATTAATATTGGTGATTTTCTGATTCGCATCAACAACCGAAAAGTTCTGACTGGTTTCTTTAAATCATTGGGTATTGCCGAAAATCAGATAAAATCTTGTATTGGTATTGTTGACACTCTAGAAAAAATTGGTGAAAGTAAAGTCAAACAAGATTTAGAGAAAGAAGGAATTTCAGTAGAGCAGGCGCAAAAAATCATTGAATTTATCAAAATAGACGGTTCCGTTGATGAAGTCTTAGATAAGCTCAAGTACCTTGCCCAAAATCTGCCAGAAACCGAGCAATTGAGTTTAGGAGTTAGCGAATTAGAAACGGTAATTACTGGAGTGCGTAATCTCGGAGTTGCCGAAAATCGTTTCTGTATTGATTTATCCATTGCCCGTGGTCTTGATTACTATACTGGCACAGTTTACGAAACAACTCTATTAGGACATGAAGCTTTAGGTAGTATTTGTTCTGGCGGTAGATATGAAGAATTAGTCGGCGTCTTCTTGGGCGAAAAAATGCCTGGTGTCGGTATTTCTATCGGCTTAACTCGCTTAATTAGTCGTTTGTTAAAAGCTGGTATTCTAAATACCTTAGCTGCTACACCAGCCCAAGTGATGGTAGTGAATATGCAGGAAGATTTAATGCCTACTTATTTAAAAGTTTCTCAACGTCTGCGTCAGGCGGGAATTAATGCGATAACTAACTTTGATAAGCGTCCCTTGGGTAAACAATTTCAATTAGCAGAGAAGCAAGGAATTCAATTTTGCGTAATTATTGGTTCTGAAGAAGCAGCAGCACAAAAGTCATCGCTCAAAGATTTGAAAACAGGCGAGCAAGTAGAAGTACTACTAGAAAATCTAGCTGAGGAAGTTAAAAGAAGGCTTACTTAAAAGTTGATTTATCAAGTAGCAACTGTCTATTGCAATCTGCCTCATATATCATATTTATTTGGAAGTCATTTATGAGTTTATCGGATGTCCCTAATCTCTGGGTTCCTATAGTACTTTTAGGTTTCATTGTTATAGCTGCTGTATTTTTCAGTCGCAGCAGTTGATATTTAAAGCATTACAGTTGAGGTGGAGGTTCAGTTGTATGTTTGCTGTTGTCACACCCGATACAATCCATTTGCCCCCAGGTGCGGTAGTACGCCTACCTGGAAGCTGGCAAGATTATCAAGCACTCAATGAACAACTAGGCGATCGCTCCTCGCCTCGTATTAAATATCGAGATGGAGAAATTATCTTGATGGCACCGCTACCAGAATATGGGCCTAAAGTAAGTGTAATTGCAGATGTAGTCAAAGTTTTGCTCGATTGTTTGGGACGAGAATACGAGGCTTTTACCCCAATCACAATGGAACTACCACAGAAAAGTGGTATAGAACCAGACTACTGTTTTTATATTGAAAACTGGGAAGCAATCGCAGGTAAAGATCGCATCAATTGGGGTGTCGATCCATCACCCGATTTAGTGGTGGAAATAGACATCACCAGCTACACCGATGTTAATGACTACCTACCTTATCGAGTACCAGAAGTTTGGTTGTTTAGGAAAAACCAGCTGGTAATTTACAGATTGCAGGGCGATCGCTACACTGTTGAAACCAATAGCCGTTATTTCCCTAACATCAATGTGTCAGAAGTAGTCACAGAGTCTCTAAAAATTGCCTACGAGCGCAATACTAGCGCTGCTATTCGGGAATAACGGCGGAAATTGGCAAGTGAGAATTAAAGATTTTGATTTTGCGCTTGCAGAGAATCTTCATCAACGGTGGCTACTTGATACGATAAAGTACAGAGTCTCACAACTTACTTTTAAATAAATAGAAAAGGAATGCGTACATGGGAAAAGGGAGATTAGAAGCATTCAGCGATGGGGTGATTGCCATCATTATCACTATCATGGTGCTGGAAATCAAAGTGCCGCATGGGTTCGATTTAGCCGCCCTGCGTCCGCTAATCCCAGTATTTCTCAGCTATGTGTTGAGTTTTATATATATCGGCATCTACTGGAACAATCACCATCACCTACTACAAGCAGTCCGACAGGTTAATGGGCGTATCCTTTGGGCGAATTTGCATCTGCTGTTTTGGTTGTCGCTAATCCCCTTCGTCACTGGTTGGATGGGCGAAAATCACTTTGCCGCCATGCCTGTTGCCCTTTATGGTACGGTGTTGTTGTTGAATGCGATCGCTTACTTCATTCTGACTCGTACCCTGATTTCTCACCACGGCAAAGATTCGACTCTAGCGATCGCAGTTGGTGAAGACTTCAAAGGAAAAATATCAGTAGTTGTCTATGCTGTGGGAATTCCACTTGCCTTTGTCAACTCATGGTTTGCTTGTGCATTGTACGTTTTAGTCGCAATCATGTGGCTGATTCCTGACCGTCGCATTGAGAAGATTTACACTTCCTAAAGGAATTACGAATTATAGCAAGGGACTGGGGACTGGGTGAAAAGCCTTTTTGTGTCTAAGTTTTATCGTCTGTTGATGTCCTAATCACCAAGGCTTGTGCTATACCTCAGCTGTTACGCATTTAATTTGTACGTATAAAAAATCAAGAACGCGAAGTATCTTTTAAGACGCTTCACGTTTATATGCTAAAAAAAATTGCCTAATTGATTGTCGTCTTAAGCTGCAACTTTTTCCTCAAATGGTTTAAAGGTTTTTTTACTAGCACCGCAAATCGGACATTCCCAGTCTTCAGGAATTTCTTCAAAAGGTGTACCAGGTGCAATTCCCGAATCAGGATCGCCAGCAACGGATCGTAAATCATGCTGCATTGTTTACAAATCCATTTCCGAGTTTTAGGTTCTTCACCAGCAACTCTAGTTGCTGCTTGTCCTCCATTTAATACTTCTAAGGCTTCAGCGTAGCGATCGGCGTGGTAATTTTCGATGAATTTTAACAAGCCAAAACGGTGAGCAGCTTCTCGAAATGTATTGGCATGATCGGTAGATTCTTGAGCTTGTTTGAGAAATTCTTCAGCTGCTGGATTGTCGCGATCGCGTTGAGCATCTGCGGCAAAATCTGGATACATTGTAGTATATTCGTAAGTCTCGCCTTCAATTGCCAAAGATAAACAGCGAGATACAATTTCCCGCTTTTGTTCATCAGTTAAAGCAGCTGCATCTTCTACTACAAGTTCTGGATGTAGTAACTTAAAATGTGCAAAAGCGTGTTCAGTTTCTTGATCTGCTGTTTCTTTAAAAAGTTTCGCCAAGTCTGTAAACCCAAGTTGACGCGCTACATCTGCGAAAAACAGATACTTACGATTTGCCATCGATTCGCCACCAAAGGCAGCTTCTAAGTTTTGAAGTGTAGTAAAGTTGGACAAATCCATAATTTTTTAATGCCTGATAAGTGATATTTAGTGCAAAAGCACAGACTCTACAACCGGATAATCAGCCGTTATTTGTATAAGTCATAAATGCTTTATACAAACTTTGTCATCCCATAAGCAATCTGTTTTAATCAGAAGCTAGCACGGCTGTATTTTCCTACTTGGACAATTATAAAACCGAAAAATGGTACAACTGACAAATTATATTTTTGATTTAGAGATGACTATGATTGCTTTAATTTGTCTGAAGTTCTAAAAATGGATAGTCGGTGTATCCTGTAGCGTCAGGGGCATAAAATATTTTTGGATCTGGAGCGTTCAAATGTGCATTAAGTTCTAAGCGTTTTGGTAAGTCAGGATTAGCAAGATATAACTTGCCAAAAGAAACTAAATCTGCATTGCTACTAGCAAGAATGCTATCTCCTGTTTGGCGATCGTAGCCACCATTAGTAATCAAAGTACCTTGGAATATTTGCCGAAAGTAGGGTGTAACTGGGTTCATGACTTCGCGGGTTGCTAAATCGACTTCGTTCGGTTCCATCAGGTGAAGATAGGCAAGTCCAAAGGGGTTAAGAGCATTGATAGCATAACCAAAAGTTTCTTGAGGGTTGGAGTCATGCATTCCATAAAAAGTGTTACTTGGCGAAAGTTTGATCCCAACCCGGTTTGCACCCCAAACGCTAGCAACTGCTTCCACAACTTCTAAGAGGAATCGGCTACGCTTCTCTATTGAACCGCCATACTCATCTGTGCGCTGGTTCGAGCCATCTTGGAGAAATTGATCGATTAAATAGCCAAATGCACCGTGAAGTTCAATCCCATCAAAACCAGCTGCCAAGGCATTTTCGGCACCTTTGCGAAATTGCTCGACAATTTCAGTAATTTCTGGAGTTTCTAAAGCACGGGGAGTTTCTAACGATACTTTACCTATGGGTGTGTGAAGTGAACCAATCCCTGCGATTGCACTGGGAGCAACTGGCAATTCTCCATTAAGTAAAGCTGAGTGAGAAACTCTCCCAGAATGCCAAAGTTGCAAAAAAATTCTGCCCCCTTGTTCGTGTACTGCATTAGTTATCAACCGCCATCCTGCCACTTGTTCTTCTGAGTAAATTCCTGGACAGTTAATGTATCCTAAACTCAGAGGTGAAACCATTGTACATTCAGTAACGATCAGCCCAGCACTGGCGCGTTGGGTGTAGTAAGTTGCCATTAGCGAGTTGGGAATACTTGCAATTGCCCGTAAACGCGTCATCGGTGCCATTACAATTCGGTTTGGTAGAGTATAAGGGCCAAGCTGAACTGGTGTGAAAAGATTGATATTGGAATTCATGACTTAAATTTCGATTACGGCGTTGCACATTCCTGATTGAGGTTTGAAAACGGGGATCGTTAGGAGAGCTTTTCCTCACGCGATTCCACCGTTGACACGAATATTTTGCCCAGTGATCCACCTAGCTTCATCGCTAGCGAGAAACGCTACTACATCGGCGATTTCTTGCACATCTCCCAGTTTATTAAAAGCAGCCATTTGCGCTAAACGATCTATCTGTTCTTGTGTTTTGCCTTCTCGGAATAGTTCTGTATCGGTGGGGCCAGGAGAAATAACATTAACTGCGATCGCTTTTGCACCTAATTCTTTAGCTAGTACCCGTGTGATTTGTTCAACAGCACCCTTGGTTCCTACATAAGCACTATAAGTTGGCAGCATCATCACCGTGGTTGATGAAGAAAAATTGATAATCCGTCCGCCTTCTGTCATGTGCTGCGCGGCTTGTTGACAAGCAAAAAAAGTGCCTTTGACATTAATGGCAAAAATCGCGTCGAAATCTTCTTCACTCACCTCAGTAATTGGTTTATAGAAAGCAATTCCAGCATTATTGACCAAAATATCGACTTTACCAAAACGTTCAAGTGTTTGTTCAAATAACCTTTTGATGTCGGGTACTTTGCTAATATCAGCTTGGATAGCGATCGCTTCTACTCCCAACTTTTCAATTTCTGCAACAACTTCTTGTGCTTTGCCTGCATTCCCCGCATAGTTAACGACAATAGATGCGCCGTTACCAGCTAACTTGAGTGCGATCGCTCGTCCAATTCCCCGCGATGCACCAGTAATAATTGCAACTTTCCCGGTTATTGATGCCATAGATTAATCGAGTTTAATTTTGGTTAACTAAAATGATTATCTATTGTTAAAGGTACTCTACCAAGATTAAATTTAGCGATCGCTGCTAAAACTCCCGACTTGATTCCAGCCAAAATCCCGCCAGTGAATTCAAGTAACTCTCAGGCGGGAGAAATGAAGCTAAATTGAACTTATAGAGTCTTCATTGAGCTAAACACAATGCCTACGGCAGTAAACTACGCCCTACCGAACTTGACAGAATTTAAATGCTGATGACACAGGTATTGTCTTGACCATAGTCTACAAACATCTTTTATAAATTGTCTGTCTTCGTTAACCAAAAGCTCATCTGGTTTATCATATCTGCGTAGATTAAATTATTTGAAGAAGGGATTTTCTTGACCTTCCCCTTGAATCAAAAACTCTGGACATACTTCCCCAGATAAGAGTGTTCCATTAAATGTATAAGTAGTGCCTTTGGAATTGATAGCATTACCACTTATCCTCCGATCTGGAATCAAGTCTCCTCTTACCTGACCGCTAAGTGCGACACTTTCTTCTGAATTGGGATTTGTTACTGCTTGCCAATTTCTCTGATCCCGACCTTGATTTGTACGGCTATAAGTAGCGTTTAGCTCATAAGTAGCGTCTTGTCCAACAGAGCGAAGGCTGCTACCATTGGCGTTAAATTCAAAACAAGCAGTAAAATTATCTCCCTGACTTGACTGAACATTGACATCGTAGCTTTTGCCCTCCACTCCAGCTTGTACTGGCGCAGCCAACAACATTATTTGTCCAAGTAAACAAGTTAAAACTAAACCAAACTTAGATTGGATGATTTTCACTGACATAATTGTTTGCCTCTGTTAGGTAATCAAGTAATTGCTTACCTTTACTCATTGGTGACAGGTTAAGGTCATTAACCATTTGTCAATAAGTAATGGTGATTAAATTTAGTAAAAATTGAGGTTACAAACGCAAATTTCCAGCCTGTGATGCCTTCGCATAGCGTTTCATAGAAAAGACTAGCTACGCCTACGCATATTTAAAAGCATCGTTCATCCTTGCCATAAAATTTAGTATAAAGCTTAATGAGATACTCAATAGCATAGATAATTTACAGCGTAATCACTATTGACAAAACGAGTTATATCTTAAAACAATTTCACTAATGATTTCTTTTTAGGAGAAAAGAGTGGAGTGAGTTCAGAGTGTATTGCATAGATAGACACTTAGAGTATGTTTGAAAAGTTTTCTTCTCGGTAACAAAACGTTCTAGATCCCCCTAAATCCCCCTTAAAAAGGGGGACTTTGATTCCGGTTCCCCCCTTTTTAAGGGGGGCTAGGGGGGATCGGTTAGTGCCTAAAATCACAGCCAACCACTTTTCAAACAACCTCTTAGAGACTATTTTTCAAGTTCTCCAACAAAGAGCGATCGCTATAGTAACGCTCTTGGGTAAAAATTGGTAGGAGACAAGATTGAAACTTCTCCCTGCTCCTCGGTCACTGAGCGAAGTCGAAGTGCTACTCCCCTTAATTAAAATTCTGGAACGATCGCAACACCATCCCTGAGATTGAGCAACCCTGAAATAATAACTTTATCTTCTGGCTGTAATCCTTCAATAACTTGGTAATTATTACCTTTGATCTCGCCTAGCTTTACTCGCCTTTGCCGAGCTACTTGTTGGGATACACCTTGGGGAGATATCTCTGTTTCAACTACATAAACAAAAGTGTCCCCACCGACACGAGTCATTGCTGTTGTGGGAATTAAAACTCCGGGGCGCTGATTCCAGAACACTCTAGTCCTGACCAATTGATCTGCACGTAGCTGACCATTAGTGTTGTCAAACAGTGCTTTAATCAGTATCGTTTGTGTTTCATTGCTGGCATTAGGTGCAATAAAAAATATCCTACTTCTACCAAGCTTTTGACCTTGTGTGTTCATCACCTCTACTGGCATACCCTTACGCAATTGGGGCCCTTGCTGTAGCGGCACAGAGATATTCACTTCTAAAGGCCGATTTTGGGTGATATTAACTAATGGTGTAGAAGTATTAACTAAATCACCAACTTTCACAGGGATGTTGCCAACTGTGCCACTAAAAGGAGCGGCAATTTTGTCAGACTGGGGCTGTTGTGTTTGAGGATTTACATTAGATTGCTGCAAAGATTTTTCAGCCTGCAAGATAGAGGCTCGTTGTGCTTGAATTCTGGAATCTATTGCATCCAGACTAGTCTTAGCATTGGCCAGACGATTAGCAAACTGATTGCTAGCCTGTCGAGACACGGCTCCTTGTTCAGCTAGGTTGACAAACTTTTCGTAGTTCTGCTGGTACAATTGCAGATTCGCAACATAAGAGGGTCGTTCTGCTTCTAAAGATTTGAGTGTGGCGCGGGCATTTGCCAGTTGCATTAAAAATGCTTGAGGCACAGGATTATTCCTAGCGATCGCTGCCTGTGGTGTAGAATCTACTTGGAGAATTGGCGCTCCTTGGACAACTGGATCTCCAGATTTGACAAGTATCTGGGTAACTTGACCCTGAATTCTCGGCTGAAGCGTGACTGAGCGCAGAGATTTTAGACTAGCAATAAAATCTGAACTTTCCTCAATTATGCCGTTTTGTACTGTTGATATTTTGACTCTTACCCCTTGAGGTTGAGCGTTAGCATTTGAAGGTGCTGAATTTTGTGGAGTGAGTAAACGCCAAACTATAGCTGCTCCGCCCCCTAATAATAAGAGTGCGGCTAAACTCAACCAAAGCCACCGCCGTTTTCCAGAAGGTGGCTCAAATGACGTTTCTGGAGCTTTTTCTCCCAAATCAGTTTGAGGCTCAGGGGATGTCATGGCTTTTGAGGAACTTAAGGAACAAATTAACTACAATTCAATCAAAATTTCATCTGTCGTTCTTGAAATTACTGATTTGGCATGAGGTTTTGCGGCAAATTATGTGTTATCCCATCCAAATATACAATTTTGATGATTCTGTCTAAATCTACCGAAAGGTGAATCCGCTCCTGAAATTTCTGACTTCAACTGTATCCTTCAAAAAGTCGGGGATAATTTTATCGGAATCACTTTTATCTACAGCAGATTTCAAGTTCGGGAGGTACGCAAATTAAGTCTGTTACCTAGATATAAAGCGTATTTTACTGCTGAATTCAACTATAAGTATAAATCAATACTAACGGTTCGCTTGTTTCAGACATTGAAATTCAAACTAGCTAGCACAATCAGCTCGCTGCATTAAACTCATTTTGTATTAAGTAGTAAGAATAACTGTTAAATATTGATGCAAAATCGGGTAATTTCTTGAATTTGCTTCGGAAAGTTTCAGATTATGTTTTCAACCATTAATAAATTTCAGGAGCAAATCTAGGTGTTAACTTCAACCTTACTCGCTGCTGCAACCACACCTCTGCAATGGAGTCCTACAGTTGGACTGATTATGATTATTGCTAATATCATTGCCATTGCCTTTGGCAAATCTACCATCAAGTATCCCAACGCAGAACCAAAACTACCCTCAGCCAATTTCCTTGGTAATTTTGGTGTACCAGCGTTTTTAGCAAGTGCTGCCTTTGGCCATATCTTAGGTGTGGGCGCTATTTTAGGGTTGCATAACCTGGGAAGAATTTAGGTTCTTGCTCAAGTTAGCCTTTATTTGATGATTCTTTTGTCTCCAGCTTTGAGCCAGAGAGTTCTAACTATCTGGCTCTTTTTTATGAGACACTAAGTAGTATCAGTATCTCAACGGCATGACAGATATAACAGATTTATCAAAAAGAATTGCCAGCAAAGGCGATAATCCGCTAATTTTGCCACCTGTCAACTTGCAGTCACAAGAAGACGTAGAACTTGAGCGAAAACTGCGAGAACTCAAGTTTAAACAAGAATTAAGAAAAGATTGGATTTTATTTATTGTCAGGGATGTAGTAATTTTTCCTGCCGCCATCCTTTTTATTTTTGCTGTCAGTGGTTATTCCCTATTTATGCAGATTCATAAGTGATATCATGTCCGCTTGATTGCTTATTAAACCCGAAGAACCCCACCCCGCCAAAGCTGTGCTTTGTCTCCCCTCCCCGCTTTTCGGGAGGGGTTGGGGGTGGGGTTCTTTTATTATGGGTAATTTGGCGGACATGATAGATATGTCTGGCTAGAATTTTTAATCGACTCCAGAGGCGCAGAGTACACAGAGAAAAGAGAGATGATAATTAGGTAAGTAGGTAGACATAATTAAATACAATAAAATAAACTCTTAATTTGTAGTGAGTGATTTATCGCTCAGAGCAAGGATTATTAGGACTAAAGTCTTTACTAAGCTGTTCCACATTTAACTTGCATATATTGGGCGGGCGAGACGCCCACCCCACAATAAATATACAATTTCAGATTATGCAAACTAGATGTGGTTTATTACAAACTTTAATTTATTTATGCCTAAATACTTAGAGTTCACAAATAGTTTGGAATTGTTGTAAATTATTTCACTCTGCGTTCTCTGCGCCTCTGCGGTTATTTAAAAATATTACATCAGTAAACTTGCGTAACTAATTCTACAGACGACGAAGCCAACTTGCTACAAGTAGACTCATCTTTATATCCACATAAATTTTACTGGATATCAGGATTACCGTGTTTGGTAAATCTGCAAAAAAGTAAGTACCTGATGAAAATAATCTAAAAATATGGGGCTTTTAATATTTTCTGTTGCTTTAGTTGCCATTGTTGCTGTAATTATCATTAATGCCTACAACGATTTAGTTAAGTATCGCAACCGTTACAAAAATGCTTATTCTCAAATCGACGTTCAATTACAGCGCCGCTATGATTTAATTCCCAACTTGGTGGAAACTGCCAAAGGGTACATGAAACATGAGCGAGAAACCTTAGAAGCAGTTATTGCCGCTCGGAATTCTGCAATTAATGCTAGCAGTCGTGCGGTACAAAATCCTGGCGATCCCCAAGCGATGCAACAGTTGGGCAATGCTGAAGGGGCGCTGACGGGTGCGTTAAGTCGGTTGATGGTACTTTCAGAATCTTATCCAGAATTGAAAGCCGATCGCGCCATGACTCAGGTAATGGAAGAATTATCTTCCACTGAAAACCGGATTGCTTTTGCCCGTCAGGCTTTTAATGACGCGGTGACACTTTACAACACCAAGAGCGAATCTTTTCCCAGCAACCTGGTGGCAAATACATTTAACTTTACTGTTGCTGAATTGCTTCCTGAAGCTACCCCAGAAATAAGAAATGCTCCACGCGTATCTTTTTAGGTGTCTATGAATTTCTTTGAACATCAGGATCGGGCACGCCAAAATACGCAACAATTAATCGGGTTATTTTCCCTGTCGATCGCAGTTATGATTATGGCGATTTATATTGCCACTTTATTTCTGTTTCGCATGGCTCCTCGTGTTTGGTGGCATCCAGGCTTATTTCTCTACGTAGCTGGGATTACAATAGTTGCGATCGCCATCGGAAGTTTGTATAAAATTGCCTGTCTCCGTCAAGGCGGAAGCGTCATTGCCCAAGAGTTAGGAGGAAGACTCCTGCTACCAGAAATGGCCGACGAACAAGGGCGACAACTATTAAATATTGTCGAGGAAATGGCGATCGCTTCTGGTATTTCTGTCCCACAAGTTTATCTCCTCGACAAAGAAACCAGTATTAATGCCTTTGCTGCCGGATTTTCGCCCAATGATGCTGTAATTGGAGTTACCCGTGGAACTTTGGAAAACTTGAGCCGGGATGAGTTACAAGGAGTCATCGGCCACGAATTTAGTCATATTCTCAATGGAGATATGCGGCTAAATTTGCGTTTAGTGGGACTACTGCATGGGATTTTGTTCATTTATTTAACCGGGGAATTGCTGTGGCGGCTTCGCGATAGCTTCCGCTTAGGAAAGGAAGACAAGGGTTTACCTATCTGGGCGTTTGGTTTGGCACTAATGGCTATTGGCGGTATCGGATTACTTTGCGGACGCTTGATTAAAGCCGCAGTCTCTCGCCAACGCGAATTTCTCGCTGATGCTTCAGCCGTACAGTTCACTCGCAACCCCAACGGACTTACCGGAGTCTTCCAAAAACTCCAACAGATGGATTCACGCCTGATATCGCCGAGTGCAGAAGCCTCTAGCCACATGTTTTTTGGCAATGCCCTCAACCCCTCTTTCTGGGAAGATATGTTTTCTACCCACCCACCCTTAGCAGAACGTATCCGCCGGGTTGGGGGTTTGAACGTCAGAAATTTAGCAGCAATGCCATCTCGCAATCAGATGCGTTCCCCTTCCCAGGAATCCCTAACAATGGGCTTTGCTGGTGGTGGCAACGCCACACCATCACAGGTTGTAAACCAAGTTGGAAGCGTTACACCAGAGCATTTTGCCCATGCTCAAGCGCTGTTATCGCAGTTACCAGAATCTTTGCGTTTGGGTGCGCGGGAGCAACAAAGTGCAATAGCGATCGCTTTGGCGTTAGCCTTAGATACAGAAAATCTCCAAATTCAAGAACGTCAAATTGCTTGGTTACGAGAGGTACAGCCTGCTGATTTGGTAGAGAAAACCTTGGAACTAAGTAGCGAAATTAGTCAGTTAGATCCCAGAATTCGCTTGCCACTTGTGGATTTGGCAGTGCCTATATTGCGCCAAAACTCTGCCAAAGAATGCCAAAGACTATGCAAATGCGTCCATGGTTTAGTTGTAGCTACGGGAAGTTTATCGCTGTGGCATTTTGTGTTGCAATTAATACTGTGGCATCGTCTTCAACCTAGTATAAATCCTGCATCTACTACAACCGTAGAATTCACCTCCATCGAACAGATTTGGCCAGATAGTCTATTAATATTGTCCGTAATTGCTCGTGTCGGACACTCCCAACCTGATGCGTCCACTGAAGACATCGCCTATGCTTTTCGTTCTGGAGTTTTTCGACTTCCCAAAGCCGGAGAGCAAGAAAAACCAGAAATGCCATTAAGTTGTAATTTTACTGAACTAAAGAAAAGTATTGAGCGCCTGCGTCTTGCCACTCCCAAACTCAAACAAGCTATTGTTGATGCTTGCGCCCACACGGTACTACTAGATAACAAAGTTACTCCTTCAGAAGCAGATTTACTCAGAGCGATCGCCATGACGCTAGAGTGTCCCATCCCCCCATTTTTAAATTCTCAGCCTAGTGTTTCAAAACAGAAACAACCTTCTCCAAAACGAACTTAATGTAACGAGTGAGACACAATGATTTAGGGGTTGCTAAAAAATAAAAAGAAGCTCACACTATCTAGATTATCTAACTAAGGGACTTTCAGAGAATAAAATAAATAATGCTATAGGACTCATATTTGATTGCGTGAAAAAAACTCAGTACACCTTTATTCCTTC
>NZ_JAVRCA010000045.1:0-62654 GCF_034530995.1 Nostoc sp. DedQUE04
TTAGCGTAGCATTTAGCCCCGATGGCAAGACCATCGCTTCTGCTAGTTTGGACAATACCGTCAAACTCTGGGATGCGGCTACAGGTAAATCAATCTCCACCCTCAAGGGGCATAGCGATAGGGTCTCTAGCGTAGCATTTAGCCCCGATGGCAAGACCATCGCTTCTGCGAGTTATGACAAAACCGTCAAACTCTGGAAGGTGTACCCAAATAATCTAAATGATTTAATTGTCTACAGTTGCAACAGGCTACGTATTTATTTACAGTCAAATCCCAATGTGAGCGACAAGCACCTCTGCGATGGCATTGGTACTAAGAGCAATTAGAATGTTCCCTGAGCGAAGTCGAAGGGAACGTTTTGTTTAGGGAAATCAATTACTGCTACTGCGATCGCACTTTCGGTATTTCGGGGCGATCGCTTCTAAAACTCAAACAATGCACTGATTAAAATAGGCGATCGCTTCACTGGTATTTGCGGCTGCTCCCTTCGACTTACTTCGACTACGCTCAGTACAAGTCGCTCAGGGAGCGTTCTTGTGGCTCAGGGAGCGTTCTTTATAACGAGAAAGCGATCGCATAAATTAGCTTATGGCTTATATCTACATTACTTGTATTTGCTGACCTAAGATTGGCTACTGTTCAAGTTTTACAAGAAATATAAAAATTCAGCAGGGGAGTGTTCCCTGACTTGTGCCGAGCGGAGCCGAGGTAGCAAAGTGTTCCCTTCGACTTCGCTCAGGGAACACTAAAGCGATCGCGCAAATCAACTTATGGCTTATATCTACATTCTTGAATGTGCTGATGGTAGTTACTACACAGGTAGTACAACGGATCTTGAGCGGCTGCTGTGGCAACATCAACAAGGTGAGGGCGCAAACCACACGGCAAAACGGTTGCCTGTGAAGCTAGTTTTTTGCGAGTATTATGAGTCTGTGGTGGATGCTTTTGAACGTGAGAAACAAGTGCAAGGTTGGAGTCGAAAAAAGAAGCAAGCTCTAATTTCAGGAAATACAAATTTGTTGCATAAGTTAGCCGAATGCCAAAATGAAACTCATTACAGTAGGTTGGCTAGCTTTGACACTTAGACAATTTGACAAGTTCCCTTCAATAAAGGCGTTCCCTGAGCGAAGTCAAAGGCGTTCCCTGAGCGACTTGTACTGAGCGTAGTCGAAGTAAGTCGAAGGCGTTCCCTGAGCGACTTGTACTGAGCGTAGTCGAAGTAAGTCGAAGGCGTTCCCTGAGCGAAGTCGAAGGGAACTTGTCGAAGGACGGTGCAGTGCATTGCTTCGCTCAACCATCACAAGAACCCTCCCTGACACAAAAACGCTCCCTTTGACTTCCTTCAGATCCCTTCGGCTTCTCTACGAGACGCTACGCGAACGCTCAGGACAAGCCGCTCAGGGAGCAGATCGGGTATAAAAGATTTAAATACACAAAAACTCTCACTAAGATAAAACTATTGCTCCCTTCGACTTACTTCGACTACGCTCAGTACAAGTCGCTCAGGGAACAATAGTTTTATGTTGTAGCAGCTTCCGCTTTGCTTGCAGCAACTTCTGCTTTAACGTTTCCGCGTTTCGCGCAAGCTGTAGCAACTTCTGCTTTAACGTTTCCGTGTTTCGCGCAAGCTGTAGCAACTTCTGCTTTAACGTTTCCGCGTTTTGCGCAAGCTGTAGCAACTTCTGCTTTAACGTTTCCGTGTTTTGCGCAAGCTGTAGCAGCTTCCGCTTTGATGTTATACGAATTCGCAATTGGTAATTCAGAATTCGTAATTACAAATTGGTATAAAGCAAACAAATTTTAGGCTTTTTCAGAAAAATCAACAATTCCACGTATGACAACCTCTTCAACAATTGTCCACTATAGAGTTATGAGAAATTGAGAAAATGAGTATTAATTATGGGAAGGCGAAAACGCAATTCACGTACTCTTGGCAAAGCTGAACTACGTCTAGCAAGCGTTAAATCTATTAGTCAAACTCTCGATGTCGGAGAGGGGTTAACAGTCAAAGATTATAATGAGAAAATCGAAAGGGTGCGGCAATCTCTAGAAGCATACAATACCACTCTCTCTACTATCGATGTCTTACTAACCCAGCTCGTCGAAAATGAACAAGAATTAGCAGACTATTCTGAGAAAATTTTGCGTGGTATTGCTTATAAATATGGTAATAATAGCCACGAATATCAGATGGCTGGAGGTACTCGGAAAAGCGAGCGCAAGCGTGCTGTGCGTCAAAGCGTGGTTTTGCCGACGTAAGTAGGCACGATTAAACGCGATCGCATACATCATCAACCAAAATTACTGATTTGGCTTTGTCTGAGGTGCGATCGCCATTGGATTATTTTTGGATCTTTTCTGGGCTAAAAGTTCTTCTCGACTAAACTTTTTGAATACTCGACAATTGTTTCTATCAATTCAAAATTCAATAAGCCTCCCACATAAAAGGTCTTGCGTTGACCTTGCATCGCTTCTAAGCGATCGTAAAATCCCGCTTGCATGGCCTCTGAAGTAACGTGAGGAAAGTAAGGCCACTTATCGTAGGTGTAGTAATCATCATCTACCTGCACTCCCAAATTCTCTAATGTCTTTTGAATCCCTTGGAGAACATCTGTTTTAGTGATTTTTCCCTCACGATCTAAGCGAGTGTAAAAGGCAATCAGGTCATTGTCAGCAAACTGTTGAGCGATAAACCAGGGATTCCCCACTGCATTTAAGGGAATGACATTAGTTACTGGGGTTGGCATTTTCAGTTCGGGAATTAGATAAGTAATCAAACTGTAAGGATTGAGAATTATCTGCTCAAATAGGTCTTTCTCTGCTGGCGACAAATCGAGAAAGGTGTTGAGGACATTCAACGTCAACGGACAAGCTAAAACCAGATAGTCAAATTCTAAAACTTCTTCATGGGTAACAATCTTGTCAAGAATCTGCTCTTGCTCGGTGAACCGCACCCGTGTAATTGCCCCACGCTTGATTTCCTTGATGTCAATATTCAAGCGCACATTTATTCCCCAAGCAACACGCTCCCAAAAGCGTTGGAAACCATCAATAAACCGTTTAGGCCAACCGCAGCGCATATCTGCACCGTAAGTAACTAAAGTCCCAAAGGTTTCTAGGGTCATGTATTTTAAAGCATAGACGGTGGGGATTTCGTTTAAATAGCCATAGCCCATCGCGGTAATCGGAATTTCAAACAAAGTTGCTAGACATGACAAATCTTTCTGTGCTAACCACTGGGAAAAAGGTTGAGTCAGTTCGGGATGTTGACTGATACCGGCAAACCCAGGAACGGAAATAATTGGCTCTAAGCAAAGACGCTCCCAGCAAAAGCGCCCAACGGCTGCTAAAAACGTTACTCGATCGGTTCCCTCGGTAACGGCATTCATAATTGAGGTGTAGGCAGGTTGTCCCGGTTGAGATTTGAAAGGGTTGTAGACTTGCCCTGGGCCTTCACTGTAAAGTTGAGCGCCGACTTCTTCAGCGATTTTTAGGACTTCTTTGTAGGCAGGGGTGAGATAATTTGCTCCCAAATCAAAGGAACGGGAATTGTAGGTAATAGAATAACACAATCCCCCTACCCGTCCAGCTTTTTCTAAGACAAGTACGTTGCGGTAGCCTTGCTTTTTCAAAAAGTAAGCCGTAGATAATCCGGCTGCTCCCGCCCCAACAATACAAATTCGTGCATCTTTAGAAATTTTAGCCATACACTGTTGATTTTTTAGTAGTAATGTGCACTGATGAGAAAACATTGCGATCGCAATGTCTTCTACTGAAAATGCGGATAAACTGCTTCTGTGAATAATTGCCGAATGGCTGGCTGCTTAAGTAACGATTCATAATCCTGTCGCACGGGGATATCGTAACTAGCAGTGCGAGGTGCGATCGCAGATAACCAAGTAGTATGCATTGTGAAGCCAAAATCCAGTTGGGGATGGCTCAATTTGCATATAGGGCCAGCCCCTAATCGATCGGCTTGGAAGATCCAAATTTCGTTGTTATTTCCCCCAAATACCGTACAGACAATATAGCCATCTGTAGAACTGCCATTGCTGTTCAATCTCGGTACAAACTGGGGCGAACTGATGAAATAACCGGGGGGCGCATCATAAAAATCTGCTACCTCCATTTTGATTGTATCTACCCGAAACAAAGAAGAAGGGCGATTGTGGAATGCTTCTTGTCGTTCCAGTAATTCTTTTAGTGGTACAGCCCGGTAGGGATAGTCTTCGTACAAGTTGTAAATAAACTCAGTCAGCAGTTCTGGCCAAAAACCGAGAGATTGCCAATAAATATTATCAATTCGTTGAGGAGGCAATCCAGAGGCCAGCTTTTCTTGACAAGCGTAGAACCCTATACCCCAATGACGGCGGGTATCGTAAATTACTTTGGCATCTCGAATCTGACCTGTCTCGCCATCTATTTGATAACGACCCAAACGACCGACATCCATTTGCCCATTAGATAACATTCCTCCCAACCACAGAGGCGCAGATTTGGGAGCATCGAATTTTGAAATATCATACTTGCGAACCCATTCGGCAATATCTGTAGCGCAGAGATGGGCTGTATGCATTGTGATTTGACCGTCAGGGTTTTCGTAATCGGTCAAAAAATGCACTGTTTCTAAAGGAATTACAGCTGGGCGGACTACTACAGTAGTCACATCTGCTTTCAAGTCAGCCCGACGCACGATGTAAATGGGAGAATTGGGCTGCTGCGATCGCGTCAGTAATCGTCGCAGTAGGCGCTCAGTTTCCAAACTATCGGGAACTGGGTTATTGAGGATTTGTTCTGGGCCAATCTTCAAGGAGGTGTCCATTACCACCACGTAATCTTTGGTAACTGCCAACTGATGGATGCTTTGTTCAATTCGCACCGGGGAACCATCCGGCAGTATCAACTCCCACTGCTGGAGTTTACCGACACCATCCCATCGCATCAAACGAACAAAATCTGGCATAGCAGTTCCCAACAATTTCTCAATCCAGCCAATCAATAGTTGCGAGAAACTTTGAGAAAACTTCGAGAACATTCCCAAGGGAATCTGCAAAGGATTGTTCTCTAAAAGTTTAGCGATCGCACTTAGCAATTGCTGTAGTTCTTGGGGCAGTTGTTCGAGGTCATAAATGAAACGCGCACTTTCAAGAAAATTACTCAGCGATCGCCCATAATTAACTAAGAAAACTTCGTTAGTATAACCATCAAAAGCTGGGTGAGACGTACTCAACACAGGCGGGAAAGGATAAGGCAAAGGTAGAAACGATTTCCACTCAGTGTTGCCTCCCACTGGGGTAACAACTTCTAAGCTATTGGTATCAATTTCGTAGGGACGACCAGCGTCATAAGTAATCATTAATCGCTCTTGGCTGTCTTTAGCCGTATTAAAGGCGAGAAAGGCAATATCCACCTCATCTCGCAAGCCCAAGGAAGGGGAGAAGCGCAACAACCCGCGATCGCGAAATTGATGAGAGCGATAGGCAAGATTGTTAAAAGTTGCCCGATCTGCATAGTAGCAAGGTGTACGTGCCAGTTTCGTTTTGACAGTCACCTGTCCGCCTTGCCAGTCAAAGCGGTAAATCATCCCATCACCGTTAAAAATGTGGGTTGCATTTGGATTGGGTAAGCCCCCAGAGGCAACACTACCTACAGGCGCAATAATAAACGTATGTCCTGATAAATCTGCCGGTACATCTCCATAGATGACATTCATCGGTAAATTCGATATTTCCTGACGGCTGGCAGTCATTGCTGCCTCTGGAAATCGGGGTTCGGGAATTTTAGGACTCATTAATTGATACCCTGGTATTGCACTCTAATTTGGTGTTTTGCCTCAGGTATAACACTAGGTTTTAATTTAAAAGTTGAGTTTTTGCTCTCAAATGTCCAAACATCAGCTTTTTCAGGATTTTTGAATCCAACTATGAAGAGTGCTGAGTTGAAAGACCGCTTACAACGGGCTACCGTGTATACACAAGTTTGAAATAGCTTATAAATCACGGTTTTACCCCACCCTAACCCTCCCCTTGCAAAGGGGAGGGAACTAGATTTCCGGTTTCCCCCCAATGCATCGGGGGGATTAAGGGGGGTAATTCTTAATTTAATCAGCACTCAGTATAGTAAATACCTTAAAATTTAACTGCGTCAGTAAAAATTGATGCTATTTCTTTTCCCGGCTGACAGCGCTCAAGATACATCTGCGCGACTTGATCCCACGGGTTTTGCTGCAAACAATCTTGAAAATACCCGGCTGCTGCGGCAAATTCTTGTTGTTCATAACACGCTAATGCTGACGCAAATAACTCTAAAGTAGCCGTTTTACCTGCACTAACTTTTGCGGGATCGGCTGCAAACACTTCATGAACAGTCACAGCATTCGTTTTACCCTTCACCTTTACCTGACCAACTACACGAATACCATAGCGATCGCGATTTTGTAAGCGCTCAAAAGTTTGGTCGGTAATTAAAAGTGGAGCGTTGAATGTTTTGGTCAATCCTTCGATTCGCGCTGCGAGATTAACCGCATCGCTAATCACTGTGCTATCCATGCGATTTAACCCGCCGACTGTCCCTAAAATGAGCGAACCAGTATTAATCCCAATGCCAATTTGAATTGGTGAGTAGCCCTTGGTTTGGCGTTTTTCGTTGTAGGTTGTTAATGTCTGCAACATGGCAATTCCCGCCTGTACGGCATCATCGGCATCTCCGGCAAACAAGGCCATAATGGCATCACCAATATATTTGTCGATAAAGCCATTGTTTTCGAGAATGATCGGCTCCATGCGGCTGAGATAGGAGTTGATAAATCGGAAATTTTCGGCGGGAGTCATGCTTTCGGAAAGGGTGGTGAAGGCGCGAATGTCGGTAAATAAAACTGACATTTCTCGCTGCACCTGATCGCCTAATTGCACATCTATAATGCTTTGCTTGTTGAGAAATTGCAAAAATTGACGCGGGACAAAGCGCTCATAAGCTTTGTTGAGTGCGGCTAAATCGGTATACAAACGGGCATTTTCAATGGAAATAGCTGCTTGTGCTGAAAGCAGATTCAGCAATTCCAAGCGATCTGGGGTAAATGCTCCGGTTGTCAAGTTATTTTCTAAATAGACAATTCCTGCTAACTTTCCTTGGTTAATTAAAGCAGTACACAGAATCGATCGCGGTTGGTATTGGCGAATGTAGGGGTCTTTAATAAATTCCCCAATTCCCACTGCTTCGTTGATGGCATCGTTTAGGACTACATTAATTTTAGTGCGAATGACATAGTTAACGATCGCAGTCGAAAGAATTTGGTTATCTTCAATACTGAGTGATTCCAACACCTGAATCGTATTCTCACCAACGGTTCCCTGAGCTTCAATTAAAAACTTACCTTTGGTTGACAACAGCAAAAATCCCCGTTGCGCCCCGGCATTTTCTATTAAAATCCGCATTAAGTTAGATAAAAGTTTATCTAGCTGAATTTCTTCGGATAGGGTTTGAGAAGCTTTGATGACTGTCACCAAATCCAATGATTCGGAGCGGCTGGTACTTGTGAAACCTGTCGGGCTAGAAGTAGTGGTTGATAAAGTTGAGTTAACAGCTTTTTCGAGAATGCGCGTTAAGATTTGGGGATACTTGGCTTCTAAATCTTTTACCTTGGCGATCGCTCCCCACTGCAAATAAAGATAGCGGGCTTCTTGCAGATATACTTGGGCGATCTTGGATTTGTTCTGGGCTAGGTAGAATTTGGCAGTTAATTCATTGGCGAGAGCCGCTTCATTCAAATATTGGTTTGATTGGGCTAAGGCAATGGCGCGATCGTAACAAGCGATCGCCTGACTAGATTCTCCATGCACCCGATGCCATTCTGCTTCTACCAGCGCTAATTTATGGCTATAGTTGACAGGAGAAAACTTTGCCCAAACTTGCAATTTTTTCCGGTTTGCAGCTACTCGCTGAAGTAACTTTTGACGTTCTGCTGCACTGACAACAGAAGCTAAAGCTAGTCGCCCTAAAGAGTCATAAAAGTGGAACCATCCTACAATATATAAAGCCACAACTGCATCTAAATAAGGAATTGCTAAATCAGCATTCTTGACGGCTGTAGCATAATCTTCAAACCAATAATTCAGCGTTAATTGATTAGTATAAATATAAAAAATAGCTGTGCGATAGTTACTCTCGATATGCTGGGTTAACATCGCCGTTGCATCATAAAATTCCCCCATCAACTGACAGGGATTAGCATTTTTGCCCTGTAAATTAGCAACTACTTGGCGATAAAGTTGAATGAGAACAAATATCGGTTTTTTCTTAAACAGTTGAATTGCATCTGCGTAGATAGCTAAACATTCATCTAATTCAGCCAGATTTTGACCAGTAAAATAGCAATGCATAGAGGATGTATTGGCACAAAAGGCAGCGTATTCGGTATCACCCGTATCGCGCCCAATTTGAAATCCTGCTTGCAGTGAAGGAATAGTATTTTGGAGTGGTTCTTGCCAGTGGCGAACAAAGGAATTAACTACAAATAAAGTTCTCGCTTGCAGGTGCTTGGCATTGAAGCGGTCTAGTACTTGCAAGGCTAATTCACCAAATTTATATCCCCCTTGCAAATCCCCAACAACGCCACAAAGAATCAAGCCATAAGTAGCGTAGGCAAAAGCTGATTCCGCCGCATTGCCGTATTTGGCGGATATTTCCACCTGTTTAAAGACGGTCAAGGGAAAAACATTCGGGGCTGCTAAATAAGTCGCCGAGGCAATACTTGCCAGGATGCGAATTGCCGCTAATTTCGTGGGATGGGTGAGTTTTGGTAAGTCAACTAAGGTGTGTACCTGCTTACCTGCCAAAGCAAGTTTAGTTTTTAACAATCCCAGCATAATTTGCGGTTGACCGGGGTTGCTAGCTAAGGGAATGCCCAACAGTTGCAGAACTTGCAGACCGAGTTGAGAAGCTGCTAAGAGTCGATCGCGGGCGATCGCAGCTTGAATTTTGATGGCATAAACCTGCACCTGATCGACTGTACTGCGGGTCTTTTCTAGTACTTCATCTGTGAGTGCATCCATGCACTCAAAGTTCCCACCCAGATAAGCAGCTTCGGCGGCGGCGGTGTGCAATGCCAAAGCTAGCTGATACTGCTGCCGCCAACAACTAGCTGCTAGGCTGTTAATCCCCATTGTCAGATAATCTAAGGCTGGCTGATAGGCGGCTGAGGCTTTGGCTTTGTTACCTGCTGTTAAGTTCAACTGAGCTAGTTTTTGTCGCTGTTGAGGGTCTGTAATCAGGTCGATGCCGAAATTCAGTTGGTTAACAATGTCAAAAATTCTTTCTTCTTGCTTTTGGGGAGTAATGCCTTGTAATAACAGTTGCCCAATCTGCAAGTGTACTGCCTGTTTTTGGTCAGTAGAAATCAGTGAATAGGCAGCTTGCTGGACGCGATCGTGCAGGAATTTGTAGACTACATCCAAATTTGTCAACGCTGTTACTTCTAGATCGGCAACTTGCAAGAGTTGGTAGTCATTGCCTTGTGGTAAAATTAGTCCGGTTTGCACGGCTTCCCAGAGTTGGGCGGCGACATCTGCAAGGGATTTGGAGCTAGCGATCGCCAAAGTATGCAAATCAAAAGAATTACCAATACAAGCTGCTAATTTTAAAGCTTCTTGGGTGGCAACTGGCAGCTTTTGAATTTTCAGCGCCATCAACTCAACGACGTTATCGGTAATCTGCGCCGCCTGGATTTTTGCCAATTGCCACTGCCATTGTCGCTGGGTGAAATTAAACTGGAGTAATTCTTCTGCATACAGCGACTTCAAAAATTCATTCATGAAGAAGGGATTGCCATTAGTCTTCTGCTGAAGCAGTTCTGCTAAAGGAGTAATTTCTGCTAAATCGGCATTGTTAAGAGTATCGCTCAGGAGTTGTTCAATTTCAGGCAATGCTAAAGGCGTTAAGGTGAGTTCCTGAATAGCCACTCCTGCTTGTTCTAAGGATGCGATCGTTGTCCGCAGGGGATGGCTTTTATTGACTTCATTATCGCGATAAGCACCAATCAGCAACAGATATCGACTGTCTGCTTGACTAATTAACAACTGAATCAACTGGAGTGATGCACTATCCGCCCATTGCAGGTCATCCAAGAACATCACTAAAGGATGTTCCTTTTGGGTAAAGACCTTAATGAAGTTTTGCAAGACTAAATTAAACCGAGTTTGCGCTTCCTTGGGCGATAGTTCTATAACGGGTGGCTGCTGACCAATAATCAGTTCCACCTCTGCAATCACTTCGATAATTACTTGACCATTGACACCAAGAGCATTTAATAATTTTTTGCGCCAAATAGTAATTTCGGCTTCACTTGTAGTTAATAGTTGACGAATTAAAGCTTGAAAGGCTTGAATTAAAGAACTGTAGGGAATGTTACGTTTAAACTGGTCAAACTTCCCAGAGATAAAATATCCCCGTTGTTGGGTAATCGGTTTATAAATTTCTTGAACCAGCGCTGATTTGCCAATTCCAGAATAACCTGCAATCAGCATCACTTCGCTTTCACCGTGACTAGCTCGCTCAAAAGCTGCCAGCAAATTTGCCACTTCCGCCTCGCGTCCGTAGAGTTTTTGAGGAATTTGAAATCTACCGGAGCAATCTTGCTGTCCTAGTTCAAATAAGGAAATTTGCCCTGTAGCGTGCAACATCTCCAGGCATTGCTCTAAATCTGCCTGCAATCCAAAAGCACTTTGATAACGCGCTTCGGCAGTTTTTTCCAGCAACTTCATCACAATTTGCGAAAGCGCTGGCGGAATTTGGGGATTGACGCGATCGGGCGGAATCGGTTGTTTAGCAATGTGGCTGTGAACTAGTTCCACAGGATCGTCGCTAATAAAAGGTAAATGCTGTGTTAACAGTTCGTAGAAAGTAACTCCCAAAGAGTAAAAATCGGTGCGATAATCAATCGAGCGATTCATTCGTCCTGTTTGTTCGGGAGAAATATAAGCGAGAGTCCCTTCTAAAACATTGAGATTTCGCAACGTGGGATTTTCTCGCGACAGCAAAGTAGCAATGCCAAAGTCAATTATTTTCGTTTGTTGAGTCGTGGGATTGAGAAGAATATTGGCAGGATTAATGTCTTTATGAATAATTTGTTGCTGATGAATTTCTTCTAAAGCTGCCGCTACTTGCATAGCCAATTGCAAAAAATTCTCTAGCGGTAGAGGTGATTGATTGAGTAACTCACGCAGAGGTTGTCCCCCAAAATCCTCTAAAACTAAGACTAAGGTGTTTTGATACTTTTTCAAGTCATAAGCTTGGATAATTCCCGGCGCTTGAGCGCGGCGCGTGAGATCGTATTCAAGTTTAAACCGAGCGATCGCTTCTGGGGATGGGTATTCTTGCCACAGAACTTTCAGTACTACTGGTTGTCGATCTAACTCTCGATATCCCTGATAAACCTGAGAATTAGGGCTTGCGTGCAGTTCTGTCAGGACTTTATACCCTTCCAGTGCGATCATAGATTACTTAAGCGTTTGCTGTATTGTTAGAGCCTATTCAGTATAAATTACTCACCTTGCAAGTGAACAGAGATTAGCCGAATGCTACAGTTTATAGACTGTGAGTGGATTGGAGGAAAGCGATCGCACACATCACCAATCAAAATTACTTATTTGATTTGAGATGGGATGGTAATTCGTCCAACTAGTGCTACTGCAATTAAATTACCCTCCGATGCATTGGCTAAGGTGTACACATAAGTCAAATTACCCCCCTTAGTCCCCCCTTGCAAAGGGGGGAAAAAAGAAATCTAGTTCCCTCCCCTTTGCAAGGGGAGGGTTAGGGTGGGGTATTTTTCCGCAATTGACAAACCGTTTGTGCAATCATTGCGATCGCACCTTCCAACTCTTGATAAACCTGTTGATTTGTAAACCTCAAAAAACAAGTGCCTTTAGATTCAAGAAAACATTGTCGTTCATAATCATAAACCTGCGCTCCTTCTTGAAAATGGCTATCACCATCAATTTCTATAGCAAGTTTTAATTCAGGACACTAAAAATCTACAACAAATACATCAATACTGTACTGTCTACGAAATTTGCAACCATCAATTTGCCGATTTTTCAACCTTTCCCACACAATCTTTTCAGCAGATGGCATATTATTACAGAGCGATCGTCTTTTTTCTTTCTCCGAGGTTTTGTTATAAAGCTCTGTCATAACATCTTGATTTTTGGTAATTCCAAATTACCTCCCTTAATCTCTCATTGCAAAGGGGAGAAACTAAGAATACAATTCCCTCCTCATAGCAAAGTTACGGTGTAGACACAAGTGAAATTACCCCCCTCAATCCCCCCTTGCAAAGGGGGGAAGCCGAAAATTTAGTTCCCTCCCCTTTGCAAGGGGAGGGCTAGGGTGGGGTATTTTTAATACTCTGTTAAATAACCACATATTACCGAGCAAAGATAAAAATATTCTTCCCTGTAGCGACTACCGCCTTCCCTGTAGTGACTACCGCCTTCCCTGTAGCGACTACCGTCTTCCCTGTAGCGACTACCGTCTTCCCTGTAGCGACTACCGTCTTCCCTGTAGCGACTTCCGCCTTCCCTGTAGTGACTTCCGCCTTCCCTGTAGCGACTTCCGTCTTCCCTGTAGCGACTTCCGCCTTCCCTGTAGTGACTACCGTCTTCCCTGTAGCGACTTCCGGCTCGATCGCCTATGCAATATCTTGAGGTGTAGCGTCTGTTACTAACATCGTTATTTTTTGATCGGGTTGGGGAACTCTATAAATACGTTTCAGTAATTGCCCAACGCTAAATGTGGGCTGCTCTGAACCGTATTGTAACGATATCTGGAGTTTTGAGGATCGGCTGATGGATAAATCAATTATTCAGTTGGTTGACGAGTTACCGACTGACAATATTACTGTCAAAGTTTTAAAGGCTCTTGATTATGTAGCTCCAGGTGAATGGAGCAATTTGACGGGGTTTGACAATAATATCCGCGCTATTACTGGAGAAACCGATGCTAAGGTAATTCAAAAAATCCGCGATCGCGCTGCTAGTTTATACATAGATCCTCAACAAGGCTACCAGTTTGCCATCAAACTTTATCAAACAATTGATAAGGCAGACACAGCGATGGCAGCAGCAGCTTTAGCGAATAAAGTTAGTGAAAAAATCGGCTTTCTCTCTTTTTTAGGCAAAGTTACTCCCAAAGCCGATGTCACTCAATCCATTGATTTGGTATTGAAAATCGCCGTCGAAATCATTGCCTTTTGCAAACTAAACGGCATTCCTCAACCAAATCCCCAAGAGTTTGCTAATTCCCTAACTAACAACTATCAAAATGCATCCCTAATGCGGATGGTAGCTTTAGTTTGTCTAGATGGAATTCTGCCCTTGGGCCCTGACTTTCTCAGCAAAATTCACGGAGTTATTAGTGGTACTGATGCTGGTGCAATAACTCAAAATCCGGTTTTCTTAGCCGTTAATAACTTTCTTCCAGGTAATAATCCTTCTGATAAAGTTGGTTTTATCAGTCAGGGTTTTAACTCTGTACAAGGTTGGATGAATAATTTAGTATCCAAGACGGGCATAACCCCGCAATCAATTTCTAGTAATTTGGGTAATTTTATTCAGATTGCTGATGATAATTTAGATTTAGTTGCAGCATTCCTAGATCAAACTACCAATTACTACGAGCATACAGGAATTCAAACGGTCGCTCGCAGTTTGATTTTGCAAGCATACACTCTAGTAAAAGAGGAAATCAAACAAGAAGAACAAAAGCCGATTCAAGATGTTTCATCTGCCGTTAAATCAGATAAATCAGATCGGAATCAGTATGAAGTCAGCAAAACTGTAGAAGTCTGGGATGATGATGAGGAAGATTGGTATCAGGGAACAATTGAGAAAATCCAAGATGACCAGTTCTTTATTCATTACCTTGGTTACGGTTCATCTTATGACGAGTGGGTAGGCGAAGATGACATTCGGACTCGCGATCTTCGCTCCACTGATGAAAATGGATATGCAGTAGGTCAAAAGGTAAAATGTTGGGATGATGACCAAGAGGCTTGGTATTCCGCAACGATTCAGCAAATCCAAGGCCAGCAATACTATCTTCACTACGTTGGTTATGACTCATCTTATGATGAGTGGGTTGATAGCGATGAGATTTCCTAACTCCCCGATGCATTGGGGGGAAAAAGAAATCTTGTTCCCTCCCCAATATTATATCGGCTACCGTGTATACACAAGTCAAATTACCCCCCTTAATCCCCCCTTATAAAGGGGGGAAATAAGAAAAATCCGGTTCCCTCCCCTTTGCAAGGGGAGGGTTAGGGTGGGGTAAAACCCTGGTTAACCAGCCGAGCTATTCAGACTTGTGTGTACACCGTCGTCTTGTTCCCAGCCTAGAGGCTGGGAATGTATTTAAAGTGGGCTTCTGCCTCTTGTCAACAAGATCGGAGGCGAAGCCTCCCAGAATGGGTTCCCAGCCTCCAGGCTGGGAACCAGTCACGAATTACGAATTACGAATTACAAATTATCTTGATACTTGCGCTACGATATCCCCTATTGCTTTCGTGCAATGTACGTGAGGAGTAGTAGAGATGAAACAGATGATAGAACAATTCAATACACAGGATACCCGAAATCTAGAGGCGATCGCTAACCAATTCGCCCAACTGGGGAAGGTTACAGGCGTTAAAGCATTTGGCAGTGGTAATATAAATGACACCTTTTTAGCAACTCTCGATTCCTCAAAGGAACAACATTTTGTCCTGCAACGCATTAACACACAGGTGTTTCGTCAGCCACAACTGATTATGCAGAATATGCGTACCTTAACTGAACACGTTCAAAAAAGGTTGCAGGATACACCCCTGAATCGTCGCTGGGAAGTGCCACGCGTACTGTTGACCAAAAACGCTCAAGACCACTGGAGGGATGCAGATGGCTCATTTTGGCGGGCAATCAGCTTTATTCCAGGCTCCCAGTCCTTTGATAGTATGGGCGATCGCTCCCACGCCAAAGAAATCGGTTATGCCTTGGGGATGTTCCACAATCTAATCAGCGATTTGCCAGCAGAAAAACTTGCTGACACCCTCGAAGGGTTTCATATTACACCGTTTTATCTCCAGCATTACGAGGAAGTTTTGCCGAAAACTAGTGCGCCTAAATCTTCGGAAGTTAATTATTGCTTACAGTTTGTTAGCGATCGCCAAACCTTTGCACATATTCTAGAAAATGCTAAAGCTGAAGGCAAGCTACCCCTGCGTCTGATGCACGGCGATCCCAAAATTAATAACGTGATGTTTGACGTTGTTACCCAGCAAGCCGTTAGCGTCATCGACCTAGACACCGTGAAACCCGGTTTAGTACATTACGATATTGGCGATTGCCTGCGATCGGGTTGCAATCCGGCTGGCGAAGAAACCGAGAATTGGGAAAGTATTTATTTCGATACCGATTTGTGTCAAGAAATCCTCCAAGGTTATCTCGCTGTGGCTAAGGCATTTCTGACCGAGAATGATTATGCATACATCTATGATGCCATTCGTCTAATTACTTTTGAACTAGGACTGAGATTTTTTGCTGATTATTTAGCCGGGAATGTCTACTTCAAAGTTAAGCACCCAGAACATAACTTAGCAAGAGCGATCGTTCAGTTTAAGCTTACCGAAAGTATTGAATCTCAAGAAACGCAGATTCACAAAATTATCAAAGATATGAAATGAACGAGCAGACATTTTCCTTGCAATCCTTCCCTTGTACCGAGTCTTTTCCTCATTTGAAAATTACAGGCAATATCTCCCGAAATGTTAATCAACTTACCATCAGCTACAACCTTGGAGGTGACTTAAAAGAAATTGCAATTGCTCCAACATCAAATGCACCATCACGCAAGCATAAACTTTGGGAAGATACCTGCTTCGAGTTTTTTCTTGGCATCAAAGATTCTGCACGGTATTGGGAATTCAACCTCTCCCCCGCCGGACACTGGAATGTCTATCGCTTTGATGGATATCGTCAAGGAATGCAAGAGGAAACTGCTTTTGAAAAGCTACCGTTTAGCGTTCAGAATCAAGTTGACAGTTTAGCACTTGCGTTAGATATCGATTTGGATAAAATCGTCTCGGCAAACCAAGCCATCGAAATTAGCATTACTACAGTTATCAAACACAGAGATGGTGAGGTGACTTACTGGGCGTTAACTCATAGAGGTGCAGAGGCAGACTTTCATCTGCGGGATAGTTTTATTGTTAAGTTGTGAGATACATTTTCATATAGCTTGCAAACTTGGGAATATTAGCTATAGAAACTTAACTTAATAACTAGAGAACGTAAATATGAATGCGACTGAATTTATATTACAATTACCTCATCTCAGTATAAAAAATAGAGAGTTACTTCCTGGAAATTCAGGGATATACTATGTACTAGATGAACAACTTATAGTTTGGTATGTAGGGCAGGCAAAAAATTTACGTAGTCGTTGGGCAGGTGATAGCCATCACAGATTGTATCAGTTACAAAAACAGCGAAAGAAGCAGTTTGTCATCTACTACGAATTGGTAGCTGAATCACATCTCAATGCTATGGAACGACAGCGCATTGAAGAGTACAACCCGCAACTGAATGGAACTAAAATTAGAACAAAGAAACTACATCCAACAGAAACACTATTACGGGAAACATTAACTATACTTGCACCATACAGTTTTGTACTAGGTGTAGAACCTCCACGAAAACAAGATCCTAAGCTGATTAATGATTCTATACATTGGCGAGATGATTGGAGAGTTCAGAAAGCTGTATTGCCCCTGAATGTAATACACATTTGTATAAATTTAAAAGAGTTAGAAGAATTTGCAAAGGATTGGCGGTCTGTTAATCGATTTTTAAAACAGGTGTTCAAGCAGCGCACTAACTATTCAGATAACTGGGCGTGTAAAGGTCAAATAAAAGATGAAAAATATGGTTTATTCTTCTTAAAGAGACTATTAGTTAATGGTTTTGCTATCGAAATTTACAGAGCTGCGAAAGAAGCTTTAGAACATATTCAAGGTTATGAATTGACTCAATTGGCTGGAGTTGATATAAGGGTTGTCAATGAAGACTCTCTAATTGCGCTCAAAAATAAATGCCTGTTAAGTGTTACTGGAATTTATATGTCTTCTGAGAAGCAATATCATGCATATGAGCAAAATCGTCAGAAGGCAATAGAACGATTATCTCCATATAAGAAGGATTTGATTAAATTACTATTTAACGAATACATAGACACTAGCAAACTTAAAGTTTTCCTGAGAGAACACAAGACGGAAGAAGAAAGCAATACCAACTCTCCCAATAGACTAACAAACCTTATTGCCAAAAAAGAGTATTTTAAGAAATTATTAATAGAACGTGGTATTGACTTGGAACAGTATCAGGTTAATAAGTATTTGGAGTCTATACCAATAAATGATGACTACGTAGACAGCATGAAAGATAAAAGGATGACTATCTTCGTCAAAACATTTTTGGGTAATCTTGAAGAACCAATAAGCTACATCGTTATTAAGCTAGAAAACGGTAAAACAACGACAGTTGGTAGAGGTAATTTCATACATGGAGCAAAAGGTAGTACATTACAAGGTTCTCTTTACAAAGAAGTTTATTTAGCATCGACAGTAGATCGAGTTTTTTGGTTGGTGTTAGAACCATACTTATCAGATTTTGCCCAAGTAAAGCTTAACGAAGAAGAAGGGTACATAAGCAAAGCATATATATCCCCTAGAAAATTCCTAGTACCTGCTATGGTTTCTGTCAGTTTAAACGGAAAATGGAGAGCAGATATACCATTTGGCCCTAAAGATGATATGTCATACAGCGAAGTTGTAGACATTATCAAAAATCGCTTACAGGAAAGTGGAATACCTAAACTTAGATTTTCATTCAAATCTGAGTCTTCACGCACTTAGCTACTAGCATCTTACCTGAAAATTTTTGACGAGCAAATGGATCGTATTTGCTCCTCTGTAATTTAGCGTTTTGAAATTAGGTTGCGTTCGCATTTATTTAGAGTATGAACTAGTTGCTACAATTAGATTCAATATGGAAGGTACGTTGGATTCAATTTTAGTCACCTTAAAACCAGAACTAGATCGCAAAGACTTAATCGTTCTGTCGGCTTTAGAGAAGGTCAAATACGGAAAAATCTACACCGAAATTTATGCGATCGTGACTGGAGAAACTATCCAGGAAATGCAGCATATCGAGCAGAAATTACAGAACAAGGGATTACAATGGCTCCCTTAAACAGATTTAATCAGATAAAGTTGCAGCATTGCCACACACTGTAGCATTGATTTGGGTGCAACCCATCGCCCAGAAACTCAAGGAAGCGGGAGGTTTAATTAACTCTGCTTTCGCATCTGTCTTGAGGAGTAAAGTAGACTAAAAAACTATTTGTGAAAAAAGTAAATAGCATCAAGAGATTGTGTCATTTGAAAGTTGAGTCTGAGAGGTTGTTTTAAAAGTGTTTGGCTGTGTTTAATCGCATTTTCACCCCCCTTAATCCCCCCGATGCATTGGCTACGGTGTACACACAAGTCACATTACCCCCCTTAATCCCCCCGATGTATTGGGGGGAAACCGGAAAATCTAGTTCCCTCCCCAATACATACGGGGAGGGTTAGGGTGGGGTAAACAAATATTCGATACACTACTACAGACTTTTCAAACATCCTCTGAAGTAAGTAAAAGGCGACAGCTGAGATTTGGTGAGATTTGTTGACCAAGTTCTTGATGTTTATTAGTCGAAAGTCTTAAAAGTCTATAAAATGCTTACATCTACTACCTGCGGCGCTTTCAGATTCCCCAATAGACAGAGAAATGCAACCGTAATAATAATTAACATATATATGTACTATAAGAGTTATTAAGAAATATTTTTAATAACAACTGATACTAACAAAGCGACTGAATTACCTATTGAAGCTAAAGTCTTTAACATTCTCGAAGCCAATTCCCAATCCCTAATTTATTTTAAAACGTAACACTCATGCAATTAAAGCCAATCAATCAGCAAGTCGTTTCTGTCGTCGGAGCCTCCAGCGGGATCGGACGTATCACAGCTCTTGAGTTTGCTAGAGGCGGCGCAAAAGTCGTAGTCTCGGCTCGGAGTGAGTCGAAGCTAAAGTCTTTAGTGGAGGAGATTCGCGGCTTTGGCGGTGAGGCAACTTTTTACGTAGCTGATGTGGAAGTATTTGACCAAGTTAAAGCGATCGCAGATAAAGCTGTAGAAGTGTACGGGCGACTCGATACATGGGTACATGTCTCTGCGATCGGCATCTTTGCCACTTTCGACAACATAACACCAGAAGAGTTTAAGCATGTCATTGATGTCGATCTCATGGGACAAGTGTATGGTGCAATGGCAGCCCTACCCCATTTGAAGCGTGAGGGACGGGGGGCACTAATTCATGTCTCTTCAATGGAAGGTAAGCGATCGCTCCCCTACCAAAGTGCTTACTCAGCAGCCAAGCACGGAGTCGAGGGCTTTATCGAAGCCATGCGCCTTGAGTTGCAACATGAAAAATGGCCCATCAGCGTCACGAGTGTCAAACCTGCGGTGATCGACACTCCCTTTTGGAATAATGGTCTGACGAAATTAGGCGTAAAGCCTTCGGGGATACCACCTTACTACAACCCTAAACTTGTAGCTGATGCTATCCTCTACGTAGCCGAACATCCAACTCGTGACTACTTAGTTGGGGATGTAGCTAAAATATTAGATGTGGTACAGCGCATCTCACCATCATTAGTAGATTCACTGTTACTGCTCGTCGGCTTCGATTTACTACGTTCTTCTGAGCCAAAATCTGAAGATGCACCAAATAATTTTTACCAACCTGTTGCTGAAGACGACAGAGTTAACGGAGATTATGGTCACTTAGTTATACCTAGCATTTCCGACTGGCTAGAAAAAAATCCGCTTCTTCAGTGGGGTGCGATCGCTGGTACAGCAGCATTAGCGTTCCTAGCAGCTCAAGTATTCAAAGATTAAGGATAAATAAACTTTTCGGAAAATTTGCAATCCAGTTTTTACAAGGGTTTGAGAGAAATCATTGCAAACTTTTTAGCAACATAGTGATGAGATTTCGAGATAATTACTAATAATGCTATTTAGTAGTTATAAAAATCTTTTTAACTATTCATACTTTGCACAACCATAAGTTTCTTGTAATTAGAGTAAATCTCAGCAGTCAAATTTTCCGATCCAGGAGCATTCCAGCCAATGACAGACTATCAACGCACCTTACCGCCTCTGTGGATAGGTTCGGCGATCGCTTTCTATGCCTTTATTGCCATTGGCATTGCTGAAGCAGGATTAGGAGTTCTTCTGCCCTCGATTCTGTCTACTTATAACCTGACTCCCGCAACCGTCACCCTGCTGTTTCTCAGTCAAATTAGCGGCTACATTCTGGCAGCATTCACCAGCAGTCTGGTGAGTAGTCGGCTGGGGTTAGCGCGAATGCTGTTGATTGCTGCGGGTGCGCTGACAATGGCACTGATAATTTATGCCATCTCACCCTCCTGGTTTCTCATGGTTGGCGCGGGATCGGCGTTGGGATTGGGCATTGGGTTGATTGATGCAGGCATTAACACCTACATTGTGCAAGATTCCCGCAGTGCTAGTTTGATTGGTTTGCTCCATGCTTTCTATGGTATTGGCGCTCTTTCAGGCCCCGCGATCGCTACTACTTTGTTAGCAGTTGGCATGAACTGGCGACAGGTTTATGGGGTATTAGCCGGGATTGTCAGCCTATTAATTGTGAGCGTGCTGGGCGTTATCATCTTCAACTACACACCAATGACAGTACGGATATTGCCATCAAAGACAACTGCTTTAGAAAATCTAGGCAGAGCGCTGCAAACTCCGATAGTACTACTAACTGGGCTGCTTTTGCTGGTTTATGTTGGCACTGAAGCCTGCATTGGTAACTGGGCATACACTGTGCAGTCTGTCGCTCGTCACACTCCCACGCTGATTGCTGGTTACAGCGTTAGTGCTTACTGGGTGGGATTAACACTGGGACGTTTCATCTTAGGTTATTTCTTGCGATCGCTTGGGGCGGTGCGCACAATCAGTATGTCGCTCAGTCTTGTAATCATTGGATTGCTTGCTTGGTGGCAACTGCCAGATCAATGGATTAGCTTACCGTTGATTGGCTTTGGGTTGGCAGCCATCTTTCCTGCAACCATTTGGTTAATCCCTCAACGATTACCAGACCCCCATGTTCCTGCGGCTGTTAGCATTGCCACTAGTGCTGCCAGTTTGGGGGCAGCGATCGTACCCACTGGAGCAGGCTGGGTTGCAAGTTGGACAACTTTAGAAATCATCCCAATGTTGATGCTGCCATTGGCGCTGTTAATGGTGGGCTTACATTGCTGGCTGGTACAACATTCGGTAACTGACTTTTCTCGTTAAGTCTCAAAAAGCTTACCCATATTTGTTACCCAAAGTATCTAATACCCCCCCTAACCCCCCCTTGGAAAGCTACGGTGTACACACAAGTTGTAGTGGCAAGGGTTTCAGGCTTTATGAACCCTTTAAATGGTCATTACGAGCGCAGCGAAGTAATCGCATTATCCAGTAGTTTTTGTGATTGCGTCGTCGTTCCTCCTCGCTGCGGACAAGGTTTGGGAGCGATCGTACAACAAGATAGCTAGGCGACGAAACCAAGTGTTAGGTAGGATTTCAAGACTTGTGTGTACACCGTAGCCTTGGAAAGGGGGGGAAATAGTCTCTTAAAGCCTCTCTTTATAAGGGGGAAATAGTCTCTTAAAGCCCCCCTTTATAAGGGGGGTTGGGGGGGTAATGTCAAAATTTAATATGCTATACGATACTTTTCAAACATCCTCTAAGCAATAACTAATGCCTTTAACTCCTCAGTTTTTAATCTTGGCCCATAGGATGTAACAATCTTAGAAGCTGCGGCCGATGCTAATTTTCCGGCTTCTTCATAGCTCATACCTTGGGTAATTCCATAGAGGAAAGCTCCTGCATACATATCTCCTGCTCCTACTGTATCTACAGCTTTTACTTGAGGTGCAGCGATTTCGATTAATTTCTGACCGTCAAATACTACTGAACCTTTGGAACCGCGAGTAATGGCAAATTTCTTACTCAGGGTTTTTAGTTTGTCTACAGCTACTTGAAAATCTTCTGTATCTGCTAGTTCTAATGCTTCACTTTCATTAGCAAAAATCAAGTCTAAACCAGGCCCAACGATTTCTAATAAACCATCTTTAAAAAATTTCACCATGTTGTAATCAGATAGGGACATGGTAGTTTTTACTCCCGCTTTTTCAGCTATTTCTCTAGCTTTTATAGCTGCTTCTTTTCCTGTGGGAGAAGCCACTAAATATCCTTCTATATATAGATATTCTGAATCAGCGATCGCTGATGATACTAATTCTTGTGTAGAAAATTCTCCAGTAATTCCCAAAAATGTATTCATGGTGCGATCTGCATCGGGAGTTACTAACACCAAACATTTACCTGTAATTCCTGATTGGCGATCGCCATTTTTTAAGTTGGTATCTACCTGAGAGTTGACTAAATCTTCGATGTAAAAGTCTCCAAATTCATCATTAGCTACTTTGCAGGAATAAAAAGTTTTTCCTCCTAGTTGACTAATTGCCACTATTGTGTTTGCTGCTGACCCTCCACAACTCTTATGGCAATGAAGATTTTTGAGATTTTCCAAAATATGATTTTGACTGTCTTCATCTAGAAGTGTCATTACACCTTTATCAATTTTTAGCTTTTGTAGTAACTCTGGAGATACTTCGTATTCTATATCTACTAAAGCATTACCTACACCATAAACATCATATTTCTTGCCCATTGTTTATCTCCGAGAATAATTTCTATCTGACTTGAACAGAACTGATAATAACAGATAGGCAACTCCTGGTATAGTTGCTTTATACTGGAGTTTAAACTAAAAGCAGGCGATCGCTACATCTAAAACGTGACGATTTTACACAAAGTTATACTTAGTGAGACAATTCAGCTTTCAGATGGTCAGCCAATCGAATTGCCAAGGCAACAATAGTGAGCGTCGGATTAGCATAGCCTCCTGTAGGGAAAACAGAGCTACCTGCCATAAATAAATTAGAGATGCCGTGTACTTGACAATTTGCATCGACTACTCCTTGTTTTGGGTCGTGATGCATACGCGTTGTTCCCATATTATGATGGGTACTAAGAGAAGCAACTGGACGAGCTCCATCTAATTCAATCTGCAACTCACCCAGTCCGGCGCTAGCAAACTCTTGTGCAAATACTAACTGCGATCGCTTCACACTGCAAATATCTATTTCGCTCCAATAATTAATTAATTTTGCTTGCGGACAACCCAGTTTGTCTAGTTGATTACTGAGTGTTACCCGATTATTTGGATTTGGGGTTTGTTCAGTTTGGCTGAGAACTTCAAATTTTGTATATTTCTGTTCATTACCTTCATAGTCAGACCATCCTCCATGACTTAAATCAGGAAATAAATATTCTTTTTTTAAATTATATTTATACCAATCACTTACTAAATCATTAATATTCGTTATGACATTTTGCAAATGCTGAAAAATATTTTTAGGTAACTGTCTTTGTCGAACTGAAGAGAACAAAATTTTTGCAGAAGCCTTTGCCGCCGATCTATACCTTTCATCTCTGGGATATAACAACGCGGTCATATTTAGTAATTTATCGCGGCGCATTACTTGTTCCGTTAGAGCAAACTTTCCCATGACTGTGACATGATTCACGCGGCGTAAATCATACAAAGCCATCGAATTAAAGATTTTGCGATTTTGGGGAACAAGCAGACCACAACGGATAAAAGGATGATCCATGAAGAATCTACCCACTAAATCATGTTGATTGCCTAATCCATTCTTTTGAATTTTGTTTGATAGTAATAACAAACGCGCGTTTTCAATCCCACCTGCGGCTAAAATAAATACTTTTGCAACAACCCAAAATTTCTTACCCGATAAACAAGCAACTTGCACGCGTTTCACTGTTTGGGCTGTGTCATCTGCCTCAATTTCTACCACATTGGCGTTGAGGAATGTAGTTATATTAGGAGATTGATTGATTTGATGGCGATATTCATTGGTGAAAATATCGCGCGGGCCAAACTGAAACATACTGGTAGTAACTCGGTCGCTTGTGAAATGTATCCGAGGAGATTGAGCATTTTCCCAAGCTTCAGCTTCATAAGCAAAAGAACCGAGTTTACAAACTGCTTGAGCGCGCTGATAAAATGGATTGAGGTGAGATTTACTAAAAGGCCAGCCACTGTATGGAACCCAATCTCGTTTTTCAAAATCTATTGCGTCTAACGGCACGTGCCTCAGACCAAGTTGATTTTTATTAATTTCAATATTCCAGACATTAGCCATTCCACCAAATTGACGATGACGCATATCTTGTAAGGGTGGAAAAGGATCTCCAACCGTTTCACCTTCACCAAGAGATGCAGTTTCTTGATTAAATTCCAAATCACCACTTTCTAGTAAGCACACTCGAAAGTCTTGCCCAATTAATTCTCGTGCGAGTGTAATTCCTGCTGGGCCAGCACCAACTATACAAACTTCCGTATTGATAATTTCATCTATTGGTAATTTACGACTATCAATCAACATTTATTTAATTCCTTTTGCATAAATCTTTTTTATATTGTGCAGATGTATAGAGGGTATTAATTATGAGGCGTAAATGTGTTTGTAGTAAGCACTTTAGTCCTGAATTTTTAAGCACTAAAATGCTTACTAAGCTAATCAGCATTCAAGTTGCATAATCAGGGCGGGCAAGATGCCCACCCCACAAGATATTGAGAAAATTTTCATCCGCAAATTAGATGTGTTTTAGCTTACAAACCTATCAAAATTATTGTGATAAAGGGCTAGGCATTACAGAACGAATTGCATTAATAAAATTTTGGGCATAATTCTGTGTTGAGAAATCGAGGGCGCGTTGTCTAGCAGCAACTCCCGCACTTTGGGCAAATTCTTGCTCGTCAAGATAGCGGAGAATTGCGATCGCTAATTTATCCGCATCGCCGTAAGGTGTTAATAGTCCATTCATGCCATCGGTAATAATCTCTGTCGGCCCACCTGCACTACCAGCAATTACAGGTTTACCCAGCGCCATTGCCTCAATAATCACAATTCCAAAGGGTTCTTTATCCGATGCATGAACAAATACATCCATTGCCTGCACCCATTCCGGGATATTGCGCTGTAGTCCAGCCATAATTACTTGGTCTTTCAAGCCCAAAGCGGTGATTTCGGCTTTTAAGAAGTCCTCATAATCTGGTTCTAAATCGTGCTTACCGCCAACCACTAAACAATGGGCATCGGGATACTTCTGTAAAATTTTGGGCATTGCTTGCACCAATACGTGCATTCCCTTCCATCGTTGCAATCGTCCCACAATTCCAATCAAAGGCCCGTGTAAGGGTAAGCCTAATTTTCGCCGTGCTTCTTCTGGAGTTGGTAAAGCATTAGGCTCAAATCGGTCTAATGCGACACCAGGATAAACCAAAGGTGTTGGTCTGTGGGGCCAAATCTCTGCCTGTGCTTGCTTGCCATCTTGCGAAAGAGTGATAATTGCCCGCGCTGGGATTAAAGTAGCGATTCGTACCAACCAAGTTTTATCGCTAGGTACTTCTAGTTGATACCACACAGCAGGCAAGCCCGCCAACATTGCCGCCAAACCTCCCGATATATGCACGATCCACATCCAATTGACAATTATATCTGCACGTTCGCGGCGGGCGATCGCAGCTATCCGCAAAACAGCGCCAATAAAACGGTGGATTTGGCGTAAACGTCCACTTTCCACAACTCGCGCATCAATACCAAGAGACTTTACTTGTTCCACCATCGGGCCGTTTTCTAAAAATATCACCAGCCACTCAACACCAGCATTACGTCCCTGTTGCACCAAATCCCAAAGCATCATTTCACCACCGCCTCGTTGCTCGGCCAGTGGCATAACAATAATTACTTTCATAATCTATAAAAGTCCTATTTAAGTGATAAGATTTATGAGATTCTCGATTTCTTAGAGAAGTTAGGAATATTGGAGAACATCTGAGGATTGCTATAGTACTTATGTCCTGCCATAGCCATAGCTAAAAATCCCCAAAGAATCATCCCTGATACGCTCAACATCCCGCTACCGATAACTAACTGTGAAGCAGAACTGATCCCAATGGCGCGGGCAGCACTGACAAAACTATCAAAACGACCTTCACCATAACTGCTAACAGTAATAATCAAAAAGATTAATCCACCCATATAAAATATGCCTCCAAACCAACCAAGGGTGAAAAACATATCTAAAATGCCACTATCAATTACTACTACTTCAATTTGACCAGTTTTTTCGTTGACTTTCCAAATATTTCCTAAGCCGTTACCTAGACCATTAGAAAGGGCTAAACCAAGATTTCTGTCGTAAGTTCCCGATCTATCTTTAAAGCTGCCATCTTCTTGAATATTAGAAAAAGTTTCAAAACGTGCTGCTACTACTCCAGCAATTGGTTCGATAGTTGTCAATGGCACAACACAAATAGCCATGACCACAATTATGGTAATTAAGCGCATTTGAATTTTGGCTTTGACTGAACCCATAATCATAATTATTCCAAATAACCAGCCTCCCCAATTAGTACGTGCTTGTGTTAATAGAAAAGATAAATAACCAACAGCCGAAGCCGGAAAAATTAAGCTTCCTGAACCGGTGAATAATAACAGTAACCCAGCCTGCATAACAGAACCAAAGGGGCCGACTGAGTGTAATGTACTCCAGACGCGCATCCCGAAAGGTACAGGGTTTCCAGAACTCATGAATAATTTTGATTGGATGAGCCAGTACCTATCCCACTCAGGAGCTACCACAAATTGATATACGCCATAAGTTCCTAAAATCAACACAGACCAGAGAAATGTTCGTTGAATGTTCTGACGATAGCTGGGATAATCTCGCCAGTTAATAAATAAGTGAAAAGCGAAAATAACCGGACTGAGCCAATCCATCAATCCGCGTGCTACAGGAATAGGTGGGTTGTAAATTAGACCGATGAGAAAGCCATAGAAAACTCCGATAAAAGCCAAAACAAACGGCAAACCCCCTTGGCGAGAAGCGCGGGGAAAGTGTCGCAAAAATGTTGCTATAGTAATAAACACCACTAAGTAGGGTGCTATGAGCATTTGACGGCTAGCATCCCATCCTACCCGATAGTCAACTAAGCGAGTCGCTAAGGGTGTGAGAAACCAAATCCACCAGGTAAAGCCAATGTAGAGAATGGGATGCCGCAAGTATAAAAATAAGGCTACTACTAAAGCTGTCGCTGGAAAAATTAGGCGCAATCCGGCAGTAACACCACCAAAATAGCAAACTACAGTTAGTAATATAAAGCCTGCGATCGCCATCCAACCCTGTAGCGATCGCTCTTCAGGAGAATAGTTTTTTTGTAAAAAACTATTGAAAAGTATCTGCTTAGAATTCATTCAATTTTAGATTTTGGATTTTAGATTTACGCATAAGTAAACCCAATGGCTTCAAAAGAATTCAAAATGAAATAATCAATCTACAATGACAAATGACAAATGACAAATTACGAATTACGAATTACGAATTACGAATTGTTTATATCCCTGCCAACGTCCACGCCAAGATGCTAATAACTTTTTCCCTGCCAACTGCCCTTGGGTAGGTAAAAATCTCAGCCATTGTACTAAGCCCAAACTATCGCACGTACCCACAAATACTGCCCAGAACAAAAATGCAATCCGGCGGAAAAATGACAAATGCTCTAGTAAAACTAAGGTTTCATTATGGACTAAATTAATAAAGGCAATTTCATTAAAATTATTTCGCTGATCTTCATCAAAACGTTGTGCCGGAAAATGATCTACAGCAACGCGAGGATCGTAAATGATCTTCCAACCAGCCCGTTTTAATGCCAGGGTGAATGCCATTTCAAAGTGTACCTGCGCTCCAGTACCGCGCATCCGCTCGTCAAAGCGTAGTTGTCCGATCGCTTGGGTACGAAAACTCATGTTCACGCCCTTGAGAATATCGACTTCGCGGGGTTCTCCCACTCCCAGATGATGGTTGCCAATGACTCGCCCAAACCATTGCAACTGTCCCACTACTGGGCGGGATTCGTCTTCTAATTTGCTGCCGTGGTATATCCAATCACGCCCTCCCAGTCCGCCGAGGCGACTATCAGAGGTAAAGTAAGCCGCAATCCGCTCTAACCAATCGGGGTGAGGTGCGGCATCATCATCAGTAATGGAAACAATATCGCCCTCCACTGCTGCTAATCCGGCGTTGAGAGCTGCTACTACCCCCGGTTGTGTCACTTTCACGGTATGCAGCGGTAAGTTGTGCGCTGTGTATTGCGCCAGAAATTGCCAAGTTTCTGCATCCGTATCGCGGACAACCACGATCGCTTGATCGACTGGTTTAGTTTGCTCCTGTAGCGCCAAAAGGCAGCGTGAGAGGTCTTGTGGACGGCGATAAGTCGGTATCAGAACGGTGTTCCGCATTCTTGCTTAACTCCTCGAATAAATCCACATAAGTTTGTGCCATAGTAGTCCAGCTGTGTTGTTCTGCCACAGAACGAGCAGCTTGACTCATTTGCTGCATATCTACATTTACTAAGGACATCATCGCCACAGCCAAAGCATCAATATCATTTGAATCGGTTAAAACGATGCCACATTCTGGTGTCACCAACTCTGCACCCCCGGTAGCTGTGGCAGTAATTACTGGTAGTCCTGAAGAAAGTGCTTCTAACAATACGAGGCTACAAGCTTCATATCGGGAAGGAAAAATAAATAAATCTACTGATCGCATAATTTCGGGGATATCACGGCGAAATCCGACAAAATGCACGCGATCGCTTAACCCCAAAGATGCCGCTAGTTGTGGGAAGGGACTACCTTCGATATGACCTACCACCGCCAGATGTAAATCGGGTACTTTTACCAAGGCGTGTAGTACTGTATCTAAATTTTTTCTGGGTGTGCGAATGTCTCCAGCAAACAAGGCTAAGGTGACATTCTCCGGTAAACCTAATTTTTGGCGATTGCTTTGGCCAGGGGTAAACTCTTCTAAGTCAACGCCATTAACAATTACCCGAATTCGAGAACGCGGTACACCAATATTGACTAATTCTTGGGCTACCTTTTCAGATACAGCCACCACAACCTGCGCTTTTTGGAAAGCTTGTTTTTCCCAACGGGCATTAAAAGCCGTAAATAGCCATTGGTAGAAACCATATAAATCGCGGCGGTTGCGAGAAATATGAACAGGCGATCGCAACCATGAACTATGGACAAAATGTACAGCATTCACATCAGCCGCAGCCAGATTAATTGCTCCATTAACTTTAACTAAATCAATGTCAGAGCGATGTTTATGTAACCAATCTGCACTTTTTTGGGCAAAGATGAAATTACGTAAAAATTCTGTAGGATAGCCTTTGACTGGAATTTTAATCCAATTGACTTGGCTATTTTCTTCTAGTTCTGGTGCAACTTCACTAGCTAATAATGTCAATTGATGACCGCGACGAATTGCTTCCTTAGCAACCTCATAGTTTACTCGTCCCTGACCATCACCTTTTTTGATTTTATGAGTAACAATACAAAGTTTCATACGCTATTTCCTTAAGGATAAAATCCTTGAATTACCCCTCCCCAACCCTCCCCGTATGTATTGGGGAGGGGGCAAGATTTCAAGTTTCCCCCCTTTATAAGGGGGGATTAAGGGGGGTCTATTCGACTTATGCAAGAGGTCTTTTTAACAAATAAATTCCTCAACTCAGAGATATTGAGATATTATTTCGATACCCCGATTAACTTACTTGTTAAAAATCGCGGCGTAAAACTAAGACTAAGTGCTGCCATAGTTCGCACATTAAATTTTTGTTGATTCAGCGCTTGCCAAAAATAAGGGCGTGCTGCGGCTATCTGTTCGCTTCGTAGCAAACCTATTCCCAAAGTAGTATTAGCTTCTAACCATTTCTGCTGAAAATGAGTTCTAAATTCCTGTAAACGAGGGTCTTCCATAAATACTTGATAGCAAAACATTTCGCTTTTTGCTTTGCGAATTTTTGCTTGTACATCTCGGCTACCACTGAGCATAGTATCAGTTTGCTCATGGGCGCGATATCGCGTCAATTTTTCAGGACAATAGTAAGCACCATAACCAGATATACAAAATAGATAGGTTAAATATAAATCCCACATTCCACCAACTTCTGAAGGAATATTATACCAATCCACCAAATTATTGCGAATTACACAAGATGCAGCAGTAGGTATACTTTTATCTACCAATCCAATTTTGAAAAAAGGTTTATAAATTCCTTTTGCTAGTTTATCTCGCTTGTAAGCGCGTGTGTTTTCTTCAGTACCAGTATGATTAATTATACCATTAGCATCTATAATGTATTGGTCAGAAAAAGCGAGAATCAAATCAGAATTGGCTTCTAGTGGTGGTACAAGCTTTGCTAAAAAGTCTTCATGCCAAATATCATCGTCATGTAGACTAGCAACATATTTACCTTGCGCCATTTTAAAGCCATACTGCTGATTAGCTAACATTCCCATATTTTGCGGATGCTGCCAAAATTTGATACGTGAATCACCAAAAGATGCGACAATTGCTTGGGGATTTTCGGAACTACAATTATCAGAAATAATAATTTCAATATTTTGATAAGTTTGTTTTATTGCACTTGCGATCGCTTGCTTGAGATAGTCTGGTCGATTATAGGTGGGGATAACAACGCTGACTAAAGGTTGTTGACATTCTTGATGTAATGACATATTTTTCTCCCTTGATATTTTCTAAGTAAAAGATGCACTATTTGATATTTTTAACAAATTCAGCTTCTTGAACTGAAGAGATACTATATAGTTTGTTCGCTTGGGAAGGAAATTCAGCTATTGTTTTTGCATAAATTGTTTGGAGATTATTTACATGAGCAGCCATTGTAAATTCCTTCATCAATAAAATATGACCTTGCTCACCCATATATCGGCTTTTTTGATAATCTCTAGACAATTCATTAATAGCATCAGCCAGTTTTTGGATATTATTGCTTGGAACAAGAATACCCGTTTCTCCATCTTGTAAATGTTCTGGAATTCCTCCGACTGCACTACCAATTACAGGACGACAACGAGAGTATGCTTCTAGAGTTACAAGACCAGCAGGTTCAGGCCAAACACTAGGAAAGATGACTGCAAAACACTGTTGATAAAGTTTATCTAATTTATCTGAATCGCACCAACCATGCCAAGTGATTCGTTGATTCAATCCGAGTGTGCTTGCTAACTTTTCTAACCGTGGTCGTTCCCAACCTTCACCTGCAATATCAAGTTGAATTTTTGGATCTGTATGTATTAAGGTTTTGAGTAACCATTCCAGACCTTTATCAGAAACAATTCGTCCAGCAAACAAAATTCGATGATTTTGATGTACTTCCAAGCTTAGGGGTGAACTTGCTGTTTCTGGTATAGAGATTCCACAATGTAGTGTTATAACTTGTTCGGGAGATACACCGTTTTTAATTAACTCTTGGCGCACATATTCGCTATTCGCAATGAAAGTAATTTTTAGCCTTTTCAAGACATCTAAAAACTGATGAGTAGTTTGAAGTTCTCTAAGAGTTCTTAAAGGTCTACGGCTACCACATTTATCTGCTAATTTACCCCAGGTACATCCTAAGTAAGAGAAGTTGCGATCGCAGATTGTCCGTTGTTCTGCTAAATACTTTGTGCCGCTAGGGCAGTAAAATGAGTGATTATGAACGCTGAAGATAGCAGGACATTCGCCTGTAAGCTGTAATAGCAAATCTGCACTGTGGATGTGTAGCAGTTTGAACTGACTTTGATCGATATTTTTAAGCGATTTTAACACGCGATCGCTAACATCAGGTGGCCGATGTTCAAACAGAGAAGCTAAATAAGTTTCAACACCTCCACTCCCACCGACACCGAAACTTGAGCATTGATAGATTAGGTCTTGATCAAAGATTTCCTGGGACATATTTTCTATGATTTTTAAGTATATAGGACTAACTTTAATAACTTATCTATAAAAATAATAAGTGTTTGAAATCTTATTATTTGACTATTAGTTTGGCAAAATTATTGATACATATTAGTGATTTACGGCTGTAAAAATATACAGCCGATGAATATGTTGTAATGACTTTGGTAATTAGATGTTGTTTCTAATCTGGCTGCCTTAGTTCATATTGCATTTGATGATATTTCCAAAGCTTACCTTTTAGTTCCAATAGTTCTTGATACTTACCTTGCTCTACTATCCGTCCCTGTTCTAAAACTACAACTTTATCTGCTTTAGAAATAGTAGAAAGACGGTGAGCGATCGCAATTACTGTTTTACCAACAGATAGCTTTTCTAATGAATCTTGAATTAAGCGCTCAGATAGCGAATCTAAGGCGCTAGTTGCTTCATCCAAAATTAAAATTTCTGGGTTCCGTAGTAAAGCTCGTGCAATCGCAATTCTCTGTCTTTGTCCTCCAGATAACCTAACACCCCGATCTCCTAATTGGGTATCAAAACCTTCAGGCATTTCCAAAATAAATTCTAATGCATTTGCTAGTTTAGCTGCTTCTTGAATTTCCTCATTTGTCGCCTCTGGAGTCCCGTAAGCAATATTTTGCCAAACATTAGTATTGAAGATAAAAGTATCTTGACTGACAACAGCTATTTTGCGACGCAGAGAGTTAATTTCAAACTGCCGTATATCCATTTCATCAATGTAAATATACCCATCTGTAGCATTATAAAAGCGGGGAATTAAATCAGCAAGAGTTGTTTTACCAGCACCAGATGCTCCGACTAACGCTGTCATTTTTCCCTTTTCAATCGTCAGGGTAATATTATGCAGCACTAAATTTTCATCATCATAGCCAAAATCCACAGATACTAAATCTATTGACCTCTTTAATCCCTGAAACTTAACTCTGCCATTTTGAAAGTAATATTTTTCATCACTTGTCAACAGATTTTTAATATTGTCTGCTGAACCATGTAAAGTGCTAAGATATGCTCTTGTGCCATTAATATCTTGAACAAATGGGATAAAGCGAAAGAGTACAAAGAAAAAGGTTAGCAAAGAAGCAACTTGTAGCGTTCCATTAGTGACAAGACTAGTGAATGCCAAAATAATCATGCCGATCAATACTGTAGTAGCTACTCCTTCGGCAATTGGCTTCACAAGTGTCCAGGTAAATACAACCTTTGTTGTACTACTTATTACCTTATCGCTAGCTTTGTAGTAACGCTGACGCTCAAATTCTTGAGTACCACAGGAATGAACAGTGCGAATGCCATTAATAAATTCTATAGCTGTTGATGTAAAATTAGCATTAGCAGTTGTCATGCCAAAACTTGATTCTCTGACTCTAGCATTTAGATTTGACAACCCTACACCTAAAAGGGTAAATAACAATGCTGATATTATCGTCAATTGCCATGAAATCAAAAACATTGATATTAAGTAAACAAAGGTTGTGAGTCCTCTAGTTACTAAAAAAGCTCCGCCACTAAAACCTTGTCTGATCCTTTCAATCTCTGTAGTAATTGTGTTAATTAGTTCGCCAGAACGAGTTTTACTAAAGTAACTTAGCGATAATGATTGTAACTGTTCAAAAATTTGCTTGCGTAAGCGATCGGCAAGATGTAGTTGAGATAATTCAGTATAAACTTGAGAAAAATAATTGAAGGTGGCACGTAACCAAGTACTCAATAAAATCAGCAAAGATACGCGATACAAACGATTAATTGCTGATGTCTTGGCTCCCAAAATCCAAAGATCGAACCATTCTATTCCTGTTTGAACAGGTTGAGCGTTGGGACTAGTTAAACTTTGCAAAAATGAAAGTAAAAAACCAATACTTACACCTTCAAAAGTTGCCGCCAAAATTGAGAATATCAGAGCTAAAATTGCAATTTTGCGAAAGTGTTTAAATTCTCGCAATATCAAATAGTTGTCCTGCCAAAAGCTGCTAGCTTTGAGCAGATTACTGAGTGGTTGAGGAAGCTGTAAATTCATGACTTTTCTCATAATAGTTTGGCAAGTTAGATAGATATCTATAAATCGATACAGAGTTCAGAATGAGTAACAAAACCCTGATGTAGAGATGCAATTTATCGCGTTTGGAAAACTAATTATCTAGAATTGGATGCTACATAAATAATTTTTTTTGAGCCTCAGTGCGATAAATGAAATCATCAATTACCGCACTGATAAATTACAGAGTTTGGCTATCCAGATGTAACAGATGAGACTGTGCCTCTACTTCCCAGGAAGTTGTAATTTCTGGTAATTTATTTAGCTGTACTGCATCTTCCAAAGTCCAACAACGAGATCCGGTTAAACTCATGTCACCCCGTAGCACGTTAAATAACTGTGGCAGATTGTCGAGATTGTATTTACCTATCCAACGTCCTAGCGGTGTGGTATTGTGGGTGCAAAAGCCGATCGTTTGAAAGAATTTACCTCGTTCCCCAACACGCCATTCACGACAAAAAATTGACCCTGGCGAGTAAACCTGCATTAATACAATCAATCCCAACATGACTGGACTTACTAATAGCAGCAATACGAAAGCAGCAATCCAATCAATTATTCGCTGCAATTGTCTCAAAGGTTGGTTAGGAAGTTTTTTGTCAGCGGGTATGCTTAGGAATATTGGTTTTTGAGCTGCTTCACATGCATCTGCCCAAAATTTGAGTAAAGTCTCACCCAATTTTGGATCTATGCTGACCAAACTTACTGGAGAATGTTGTAAGCATTCTACTAGCGATCGCTTATTATCTAATGAAGCCAGGTATGGTTGTTTCACTCCTCCAAGCGGCTTCACCAACAGCTTACCCCGCCGCCACAGGAGTGTGCAGTACCCACGATTATCTTGGTGTGACTGGGTTACATCATATAAATTCTCTAAAGTTGGAATTATTGAAGTTGTCATAATGTCTTTGGGTTTATACAAAAGTGAATTACTGAGGCGTTATCAAAGGCTATCAATGCCAAAGACCCAAATCCGAATCTTGTTGTAAGTCCAAAAAGTTGGAGAGAATTGACGGCAAAAATATGCTATAGTATTTGCCATTCAGCCAAGCACATATTGCGTAGAATTCTGCTGGTGTAGAGATTTACAAATTAGACAGATACTAATTACATAGGTAGCAATCCTAAATGAAATTGTGAAAATTTTTGTTATGGTCGTCCTTGGTCATTTGTCCTACCCTGCGGGAAGCCGCTGGCGCGTCTACGTAATTGCAAATAAGAAAGGACAAAGGACTAATGACTAATGACTAATGACTAATGACTAATGACAGCCAACTCCAAAAATATTTCACAAATGATTTAGGACTGCTACTATTAACATTCATGGGCAAATCTTGATTTTCCGGAAACTACTGACAGTAGAGAAGTGTAGAGGGAAATTACCCATGAATCTATATCTACGTTTAATTACGCTGAGGTGTTCATTGTCTCGATAGATTTAAAAACCAGTCTGCTCTTGTCTTCTAGCCTTTATGAAGGTGCTTTAATCTCTAGAATATAAGACTCTGTAGAAATAGCGATCGTTCAAATAACTTCTTTATTTATTCTTTAAAGAGTCAGTGATTTCTCTGAAAATTCATAAAGATAGCATAAATATACTGAATTCTTCCCGATAGCGACAAAATTCAATTTGGTTCATCAAAACGTAGAGGCAATTCACGAATCATTGCTATCAATTTAAGGTAAAAGCCAGTCTAAAACCAGCTTTTAGCAGATTGTCTCGTTCCCAGTCTCAGACTGGGAATACTCATCCTTGAGGCTCCGCCTCTTTTCCTCGCGGCAGCAGCCCAATGAACAGCATTTCTAACCAGAGGCTAAAAACGAGAAAAAATCCAAAACGCAAAATCCCCGACTTCTCTAAGAAGTCGGGGATTTATCATCTAGCAGTACTAGCTACTTTTCTACAGCTTGACGCAGAGCCAATTGCTGTTGTTTGATATTGGGTACGTAATTACTACTATTTGATACCCCGTTAGCTACAACCCCAATTAGATTTAACTTACTCAGCATAGCTGTCGCTTGATTAAGCTGACTTCGCGTCACAATACCAATGCTTGCCACCATAATCACGCTACGACAAGATGATGCGGTAAGCATGGCATCCACCAAACCGAGAACTGGGGGAGCATCTATCAGAACCAAATCATAGTTTTCCTCAAATGCTGTCATTAATTGGATCATCCGAGGGGAACTCAACAGATTAGCTGGGTCGTTAGGTTTGGGGCCAGCAGTCAAAATATCGATGTAGGCGGAACCTGAGTATTGAAGACTAATTTGGTTGGGTAGAGTTGTATCACTCGCCAATAAAGTTGAAAGTCCCTGCTCATTAGGAAGATTCAGTTGATGGTGCAAACTGGGATCGCGTAAGTTGGCATCAATCAGCAGTACCCTTTTGTGTAAACGAGCAGCACTCATTGCCAAACCCAACGCCAAAGCTGATTTACCCTCATCGGCTAAAGCCGAGGTAATCATCAAAGATTTTAAATTAGTAACAGTATTTAAAAGTTCAATGTTTTTGTAAATCAGATCCAGCGATTCCCAACGCGGTGGAGATTGCAATACCTGAATCGTCCAGGGGGCGAGAACTTCTGGCTTGCCAAAAGGCAACTTGATCATTGATTCTCTGGGTTTGGCCGGCGGTAACTTGGGAGTTGTTCCCAACAACGGCATGGCCATTTGCTTCTCTAATTCAGCAGTGGTGTGAACTGCATCATCAGCCGATTCGCGAAGAAAGGCAGCAATGCCTCCTAACATTAAGCCAACCACAGCACCTAACAGCAAATTCTGTTGGAGATTGGGGCCTAATTGTGCGCCTTTTTGGGGATCTTCCACCACTTCCCAATTAAACCCACCCTTGGAAAGTTCTTGTCGCAATTGTTGTTCTGCTCTTAAAAGCTGCTCTAACCTTTCACGGCTAAATTGCAGCTGCGGTAGCATCCGATTGTAATAAGCCAACAGAGGCGGGAAGCGTTTGATTTCCAAACGTAGCTCGTTTTCTTTCTGAGCCAAAGTTTGGTCGCGAGCAGTTAAAGCAACTATAGTTGTCTGCGTTTCTACTAACTGACCAGCAAGGCTGAGATCGATTTGGCCCAGCTGTCCTTTTTCGAGAAGAGAGTCTCCAGAAGTGAATGCACCAGCAGATTTTCCGCCTAAAGTTCTTCCTACCTCTTGTTGCAATAATTCCTTCTGGCCCTGAAGCTGTTCTTTGAGTTTTTGCACGCTCGGAGTTTGATCTGTAAAGCGTAAGCGTTCTTGTGCTAGTGCCAATTCGCTTTTTTGGATTTCGTTTAGTAAGCCTTGATAACGAGTAGACTGACTCAAACGAGAAGCAACTAAAGCATTTTGGGGAGAACGATTAAGTTGTTCTTCTAAAGATTTTTGGCGTGCTAAAGCTTCTCCATACTGAGCGCGAGTTGTCTGTCTTTCTTGGGAAAGATTATTCAAAGCTGTTTCAATTGCTTTGGCCTGTGACTCTGGATCGATTAAGTTCTGATTTCTACGAAATCTTTGTAAATTTGTCTCAGATGCGTTTACTTCTTCACTAGCTTTACTTAACTGTTCCCTGATGATTTGTAGACCTTTTTGTAAACGCGAAGTCTGTTGTTGTTTGTTATATTCCAGATAAACTTGTCGAATTGCATCCAAAACTTTTTGGGTTTTTTCAGGATCTCCAGCAGTATATTCAACTTGAAAGATTTTAGTAGCGACATTATCTTCTTTGCTCCTGATTTGAGTTAAGACCAAAGAAGCTTTAATTTCCGCTGAAGTTATATCTGGATAATTAGACTGAAGTTTATCAACTGCTTTCTGGATGAGTCCTGAACCTTGCATCAAGTTAAGCTGAGTGGCAGTATCTATGACCACGTTAGAGTCAGTAAACTGATTGTCTACCCCCGCACCACCTTCCGTTTTACCTTGATAGTTAGGTTCTACTAGCAGTTGCATAGAACTTTTATAAGTAGGCTTTGTTTTTACAGTTACTATGCTGGCAATAGCAATAGAACTAATTAATACTGCTAAGAACCAAGGAAATCGCCGCACAAATACGGCAAACATTTGCCCATAACTTGGTTCATTTTCAGAAGCTGGAGCTAGATGAGGATTTAGACTAGTTTGAACCACTTTTATATCCTTGTCTTCAAGACTTACGCTAAGAGATTCTCCGAAAAATACCTATTTTTTTACGAACCGCCAATGAGGAGAGAGCAAATAAATAGGTAATCTGATAGTGGAAAATTCAGAAATCAAATGAATAATTGCTGCACGCCACAAGCTTGATTGATAATTTGCTCAACCTTGCCAAAGAATGCATTTTCTGAAAAATTTGCTACTGCATGATTACGGATGCGATCGTAATCCCAAGAAATGCCGTTGGCTTCTAGTAATGCAATTTGTAGAGATTCGGGTGTTTGTCTTTTGAAAAAGACTCCTGTTTCACCTGGTATTTGAGTATCTAATACTCCACCCGCTCCATAAGCAATAACTGGTGTACCGCTAGCGTTAGCCTCAACTGGAACTAATCCGTAATCTTCTAAGGCTGCGACAATAATAGACTTGGCTTTGGAAAACAAGTCTTTGCGGGTTCTATCACTTACGTGTCCCAAGAACACAATATTTTGTAATGCTTTGGATTTTAACCGTGCTAGTTCTGGCCCGTCACCAGATATTAATAGCCGCCACCCCAACCAATTAAAAGCTTCGACTATTATATCAAGTCGCTTATAACCGATCATCCGGGCGGAGGCCAGATAATATTCATCTTTTATATCTGAAAAAACAAATTTACTAGTATCAATTGGATAGTTCACCATCATTGCCTTTTTGCCATAAATCTTTTCAATTCGGCGGGCAACAACACTAGAATTAGCAATGTAAAGGTCAGGCTCCTGTGCATATTTCAAGTCTACCTTTCTCATGACTTGAAATACTTGTTCGATTAAAGGAGCAAAATATCTATAGTCCCCGTACTCTCTTAAATAAGTTGCTGTATCCCATAAGAAACGGGTGACGTTATGACAAAAACAAATATGGTGGGCATTAGGATTTTTTCGTACTGCTTTGGCGAAGCTGGTGCTACTACTAATAATTAAATCGTAGTTTTGCAAATCCAAGGCACGAAAGGCAGGAAAATATAGAGGAGCCATCGACCTAAAATATTTTGCTGCACCAGGAATCTTTTGTAAGAAGGTTGTATTAACTATGCGATCGCCTAGATCGATAGTTTTTTGGGGATCGTACAAAGATGTGAAAATATCTGCTTCGGGATAGCGTTTACAAAGCAGTTCAAACACACGCTCTGCCCCACCTCGCTGGGTTAAATAATCATGGACGAGAGCAATTTTCATGAAATTTGACCTAAAGTTTCGATCGGGTTTGTTGAAACGCTCCCCAGCAAATTACTATCCTGTCCGCTTAGTTACTCATTAAACCTCAAGAACCCCACCCCGCCAAAGCTATGCTTTGTCTCCCCTCCCCGCCTGCGGGGAGGGGTTGGGGGTGGGGTGCAATGACTGTGGAAATCATAACTAATTACCCGGACTTGATATTACTATCAACAACTTTAGTGTTCAGCAGTATAACTTCCTATCCTCTTGATGAAATTCTGGCGACAAACATATAGGGGCGTACAGCTGTACGCCCCTACAGCTAATTCATTTGTTGTGAATATTTTTAGAACCGATATTATCCAACTGCTACTAAGATTTTTTCTGGAGCGAAATAGGTGTTTTGCTCAGTTCGTAGTTGGTCGCAGAGTCTGCCTTCAGGTAATTTTACATCCTCATAAGTGAGGACTCGATCTTTAGAAATATCTCGTTTGAGGCGGCACCCTTCAGCTAAACCCATTGGTAGAAGATTTTGCTGTTGGACGATATCGGAATTTTCACATTGTCCGTAGGTCATGTAGTAGCCAATGCCATCTAAGGTTTCTCCTGCTTTCAGGTCAATTTTGGCGGTGGTGACAACATCTACTAACGGGCCTGCTAGTGGAGACATAACGGCATCACCAAATAAAACAGCACGCGCTACGGACAAGGGAACTTCAAAATGACAGAGGTGATAAGGAGTATAGAAGCTGTAAAGTGGGCCTTCGCCTAATTTATATAAGTTGAGATAGTGGCGTTGCTTGGGGTCGTCGTGAGTGGCAAATACATATACGCCTGGGCCTGGTTTTGCTCCAACTACATAATCGACAATACCGCCTAGTTCTTTGAGTTGTTCAACATCATATAACTGGGTCATTTCATCGACATGACCGTTGAAGTCATATCCCAACATTCCCCGTTTGGCGACTTTCATGCCTGTGGCATTGGCAACGATCGCTTGCTCGAAGGAAATTTTGCTTCCGTCGGCGAAGCTAGTCACCATGTGGGGCTTTTGACCCCAACGTTTAGCAAATCCTTCTTGGGTAGTGGGATTGCGATAGGGGTCTTGGAGTCCTTTAATGTTACCGCACAATAAGGGAGTTAAACCAATGCTTTTTACAAAGCGATAAAGGTTCATTTGTACCCCTGGCTGATCGCCATCACAAGCGCTGAGAATCACACCTGCTTTGTCGGCATACACTTTCAGGATGGGGCCAATGGTACCATCGAGTTCGGCATTCATCATAATCACATGTTTGCAATGGGCGATCGCTTCCATAACAATCTGAGCGCCAAATTCCACTGCACCCGTGACTTCGATTAATGCATCGATGCCTTCAGCCCGACACAGTAACTTAGCGTCTTCTGTGACTGCATATTTACCGTTAGCGATCGCATCTTCTAATTCGCTGATAGTTGCAACAACTTGAATATCTTCAATTCCTGCTTCCGAATAAGCTTGTTTAGCTGCATCAATCTGACGATTAGAGATAGCAACTAACTCCATTCCTGGCACTGAATTGACAATTTGGTTGGCAATTCCTCGACCCATAAAACCAGCACCAATCATTCCCACCTTGATAGGATTTCCTGCTGCTGCACGGGCTTGTAAGGCGCGATCGATAATAATCATGAACTAAACTCCTTTTTGGAACTGTTTGTTGTGTTACAAATTCTCGATAATTTTGCACTTAATAATTCGTTACGGCTAAACATTAAGTACATTTTCATTAATGACAGCTACTAACTGGTTTTTTGCTAGATGTTATAGTTGGCAGTCATTAGTCATTAGTCATTTGTTCTTTGTAATCACAAATGACAAAGGACGACCATAACAAAAATTTTCACAATCTCATTTAGGATTGCTATATATAGCAACAGTCAAGGTGGTTAGGACATCAACAGACGATAAAACTTAGACACAAAAAGGCTTTTCACCCAGTCCCCAGTCCCCAGTCCCCAGTCCCCAGTCCCTTGCTATAGTTATCTGGAAGCTGTACCGCCAACAGTCATCATTCTCAACAAAGGCCAATTTAAATCTTTCTCGGAGATTTCAGTCACATCTAGAGGCCAATCAATGTTAAAAAATGGGTCGTCATAGCGTAAACCTCTTTCATATCCTGGGGTGTAAAATTCACCCACTTGATATACAACTTCAGTCTCATCAGTTAGCGCTTGATAGCCATGAGCAAACATTTCTGGAACATACAAAGCGCGGCGATTTTCTGGGGTTAGCTCTACACCAATGTGTGATAAAAAGCTAGGAGATTCAGGACGCATATCAATAATTACGTCGTAGATTGCGCCTTTAGTACAGCGAATTAATTTTGTTTCTGCTGCTGGTAGAATTTGATAGTGCATTCCCCGGATAGTGCCTTTTTTGTAATTAAAAGACAGGTTACATTGGGCAACTGTTGGCTTTAATCCATGTGCTGCAAATTCTTGAGCGCAGAAAGACCGAGCGAAAAAACCACGGCGATCTGGCTTTTCTTCTAAATCAATGATGAATGCGTCTTGGAGTGCAGTTTGAGTGAAGAGCATGAATGAATAACCTTGAGAAGAATATTGAGGACAACAAAACTTGTTACAAACCTCATCAAAAATAGTTTTGAGTGGGTTTTTAGATTAACAATTAGCTTGCTTGGACTGAACTATATGGTGCTAACTTTGGTTGGGGAAAAGTATTGTCTCGATATTGAGTACAAACTTCTGGACGATCGGGCGAAGTAGATGTGTAGCACGAGAATAAAGTTAGCCTATCTTCAGTGCGTGATGTACCGTGATGTATGGCTTTTTTGGGATCGACAATAATGACTGTTCCTGCCGATCCTATACAAGATTTCCAAGCCTCTTTCGGGATAATTTCATTTAGTTCTTCATCGGTGATACCTAAATGACCAGATTGCCAAAGCTTGTAGTAAGTACGGTAATAGTTTAATTTAAATAAAGAGGTTAAAGAGGCTGGGATATATTCAAATGGCCCGTGCTTTTCTTCAACATCATTTAAGTAAATAATGATTTTGATCATGCGGCGGTCTTCTGCATCTTTATGCCATAGTTGTGTACCAAACTGATTTTTATTAGGGAAATCTTTGCGGAGATGTACACCATGAAAAATGATTGGCAGACCAATGTAGTTTTCAATGATGTTTAAGAGCCTTTTTTCGCTTCCCCAAGTAGCAAATTCAGGTAAATATGTAACTGTGTAAACTTGGGGAAATGTTTCCTTTGAATCGTCATGATTGCCAGATTCCATTTGGGACGAATAACCATAAGCTGCCTTGAGCAATTCTGCTGTTGAATCGAATCCCAATTCAGCAAGTGTGGTAATATGAATACCATCACATTTAAGGTCATCAAGAATTTTGCGATCGCCTGCTTCTAGTGAAGGCAAATTAGCAGCGTGTTTTAAAAGTGCTAATCTGTAAACTAATTCAGATCCCAATGAAGATATTTTGCGTTTAATCTTGAGCAGCATGACATGACTACCTTTAATAGACTATCGGCTATTTTCTACTTGCTGCCTTAACTCTGCTCTGGGATAAGTATCATCCCAGTATTGGGTGCAGAGTTCTGGTCTTTCAGGAGGGTTAGCGGTGTAACAAAAGAATAGTGTTGAGCGTTCTTCTGTGCGGACTGTGCCGTGATGCAAAGCATTTTTCGTATCTACAATAATGACAGTACCTGCTGGCCCTGGGCAAGATTTCCAAGCTGATTTGGGGATGACTGGTTTTACTTTTTCATCATCGATGCCCATATAACCTGATTTCCAAAGTTTGTAGTAAAGCTGAATATAATTCCAACTAAACAAGGAAGTTAAAGAGCGCGGAATGTATTCAAAAGGCCCAGTTTTTTCTTCGACATCATTCAAGTAAATAAAGATTTTGATAATCCGGCGGTCTTCAGCATCGCTGTGCCATAGCAGTGTGCCAAACTGATGTTTGCTAGGGAAATCTTTACGTAAATGTACACCATGAAAAGCAATAGGCAGACCAATATAATTTTCGATCAGATTGAGAAGTCTTTTCTCCATTGCCCAGGCATAAAATTCTGGTAAACCTGTAACCGTGTAAATTTGTGGTAACTTTTCATCTAGATGGTCGTTGTTGGGATTTTCCATCTGAGACAATTGCTGATAAGCAGCTTTGAGCAGTTCGGAGCTAGAGTCGAAGCCTAAATCTGCCAGTGTTGTGACATAAACGCCGTCTTTTTTGAGAGCCTTGAGAATATTGCGATCGCGCCCTTCCAATGCTGGCAGATTTCTGCTATGCTTCCAACGAGCTACATAATATTCAAAGTCAGCAGATAGTGTAGATAATTTGCGTTTAATTAGATTAAACATATGGGAAACTCTTTCTAATTTCAATGTCGATTTATCAGTAATTTAGTAGCTTATGGCTTATAGCTCCGTATTTCTTGAGCAGGTATTTCACTTGATTCGGCTAAACTAAAATCTTTAGAAATCATCACGTCAAAAGCACATAAACCGACTAAAGCCAAAAATGGGACTACTGTTTGAATAGCAGACATAGGCCATCTTCTTAAAGCACCTAAGAAAACTTTTAAGTTGACTTCTTTACCGTTTTGCAAAAGCATCCGCCGACAAAACTGCTTAGAATATCCACTCTGCTCCAATTTCAAAATTACTTCGGGTATGTGTTTGTATTGCATTAAAAGTGCAGATTTTGGTTCTTTCTGCCAATAACTCACACCCACAACACATTCCAAATAAGTCTCTTTCGTGACAATTACACGACCATTAGCAGCACAATACCCGGCTAAATATGCTAAAGATATCCAGTTATTCTCAGCATCTTGCCAATTTTGTAGAGCGCGTTTCACTAAATCAGTGCGGTAGATTGTCGCAGTCAGAAAAATAACTGCACCGACACTTTTTGAAAAACAATGCTCAAATATAGCTTTACCGTCACCATCACCATCTTCGCTATCTATATCAAACCAGCGATTACCAACAATTGTTGGTGGATGAACTGGTTCACCAGTAATTTGGTTCCGACCGGAAAAGTTGAGAAACAATAATGATAAATCTTCATATTGCTTAAGTTTGCTAATCACATAAGCAATAGTTCTATCTTGAATTGGGTCATCATCACCAATCGTCCAAACATATTTTGTTGTCGTAGAATTTAGGCAGTACATAATATTTTTGACAACGCCTAAATTTTGAGGATTTTTATTTGATTTAAATGGGATACTGCTAAGTATTATTTGCCATTTGTTAATCACATCCTGAGTATTGTCTGTTGAACAATTATCAGAAACTAAAATTTCACAATCATCTTCAAAACCTTTGATAGCTTGAGCTAACCATGCTAACTGTTTATCTAGTAATTCAGCACGATTATAAGTCGGTATAGCAATGGTCAGTAATTTCTGCATGGTAAAAATAGTAGTTAATAAATTGATATATGAATGGTTACAGGTTAGTTTCTAGCTGTTTGGGTGGAAAAAGAATTGTCCAAGCTGATATGCTTAACAAACGTAGGTAAGGAATAAGTATCTTGATTGTCAATAAAGGCCAACGTTTTAAAGCACCTAATAGGATTTTCAAGTCAGTTTTTTGATGGAAATTCTGCCAAATCATTTCCTGACAAAATTTATGAGGATATCCTACTTTTAGTAGTTTTATATAAACTTCAGGTATGTACGCATATCGCATTTTAAAGTTCCATGTCGGGTCGAGATCCAAAAGACTAGCACCCATAGTACATTCTAAATAAGTGTCTTTAGTGACGATGACACTCCCATAAGCAGCACAAAATGCAGTCCAATATGCTTGAGATGCCCAATTATTAGTAGCAGACGGCCATTTTTGTAAAGCGCGTTGCACTAGATTTGTGCGATAAATTGCTGCTGATATAAAAAGTACACCACCAAAATTTTCATTCAGGTAACTTTGAAATACAGTTTTACCATCAACTTTTAGTTCGTCGTTATCACTATTCAACCAGCGTTCGACAACAAGTTGACCTGTTTGTTTTTGACGACCAGAGAAGTTTAAAAACATTAGTGCTAAATCTGAATGTTTTTTTAGTGTTGTTAACACATAATCTAGGGTTCTATCTTGAATTGGATCGTCATCACCAATTGTCCAAATATATTTACTAGTTGGAGCTTTTAAGCAACAAGCAATATTACTCATTACACCAATATTTTCACTATTTTTATTTGATGTAAATGTAACATTACTAAGAATTGTCTGCCACTTCTTAATAATTTGTTGAGTATTGTCTGTAGAACAATTATCAGAAATAAAGATTTCACAGTCAGACTCAAACCCTTTAATAGATTTGGCTAACCAAGCAAGTTGTTTATCTAAAATCTGGGCACGATTGAATGTAGGAATTGCAATAGTCAGCAATTTATTCATCTTCTGCTTTGTTTATTTAGCTTTTTCTCAAAATGTAGCGATGCAGTCTAGCGGCAATTTATTTAGCTTTCAGATGGCTAACTCGATTACTAATGCTAAGGTGAGCGCCATAAAATTTAACTTGTTGATTGCAAATAATTTGATGGATGGAATAAGCCCGAATCAAATAGTATTGATTCGGAAGCTTAGATTGTTTTTCCGTTGCGGCTAGGCAACTTGAGCTATTTTTTATTCCAGAAGAAATCTTTGTCAATTTGCTCTGTCCGAATTAGATACTCTAGCTGTTTTAAACGAGTAAATCCTCTAAACAAGAAAGTATCTTCAGCCATGTGTATCTGACTGAATAAATCAAATAACTGCTGGGCACCAAGTCGGGCATTCCAATCACATTTAAATCCGGGTAGGATTGTGTTGATTTTCTCGAAGGATACGCGATAGCTGCGGTTATCTGCGCCGTTGTCACCAAAGGACAATTTGCAATCTGGGAAAACATCAGCAATAATTTCCGCGATTTCTTTAACGCGATAGTTGTTTGCTGTATCTCCCACGTTGAAGATTTGGTTATGTACAATGTCTCGTGGTGCTTCTAAGGTGCAGACTATTGCTTTGCAAATATCCAATGCGTGGACTAATGGCCGCCAAGGTGTGCCATCACTAATCATTTTGATTTCTTTGCTAGTCCATGCCAACCCTGCTAAGTTGTTTAAAACAATATCGAAGCGCATTCTGGGAGAAGCACCAAAGGCTGTTGCATTCCGCATAAAGGTGGGAGAGAAGTCATCGTCAGCGAGTGGTCTGACATCTCTTTCCACAAGAGTTTTACATTCTGCGTAGGCTGTTTGGGGATTAACTGCGGATTCTTCTGTGACATCACCTGCGGTAGCAACACCGTAGACACTGCACGAAGACATATATACGAAGCGACGCACACCCATAGCCTTAGCTAGACTAGCCAGACGAACTGAACCTACGTGATTAATTTCGTAAGTAATATTGGGTGCTAATTGTCCGGCTGGGTCGTTGGAAAGTTCCGCCATGTGAACTATGGCTTCAATACCTTCCAAATCATCAGGGGTGATGTTGCGGATATCTTTGTTAAGGGTCTTGGGTGTGACTCCACTACGGTTGTACAGCCAACCAACTTTATAAAAGCCGGTATCTAGACCAATAACTTCATGTCCTCGTTCGATTAACAGAGGTGGTAATAGTGAACCTAGATAGCCTTCTGTTCCAGTTACTAATATTTTCATTGTGGTTAATTCCTTTGTATTGATGAGTTAAATTTTTCGTTTAGTAGGGACGCACAGATATTGCCCTATAGGGTGTTGCATCTAAGAGGGAACCGCTATATTTTTCGTTGGTATGCAATAACTTGACCTCTCTCCAAACCTCTCTCCTCTTAGGAGAGAGGCTTTGAATCTTATTCCCATTCCCTTGTAGGGAAGGGGTTGGGGGTTAGGTCATTGGACTAAAACCAGAAGCGCTATGTATACGGCTAACAGTTATTACATAGTTGCCGACTAGCCCATTGGGTAGCAGGACTCTATAGCGGTTCTTAATTGATGCACTATACTTTTTTCTTGGGAGATGGGTATCTTACCCGTCTCTTGTATTTCCAGGCTGGAAAAGATGCCGACTATACAAGATTCATCCTTTTATTCAGCAGTCCCGGAAATAACAACTATGATATCTATGCAGTGACTACACTCTCTAGATGCGAAAGTTGGGGAATTTCTGCCACAAGTGCTTTGCCGATTTCTAGAGAAGATGTGGCAGCAGGAGAAGGAGCATTGCAAACATGAATGGAGTTTTGACCGGAAACAATCAAAAAGTCGTCTACAAGCTTGCCATCGTTCATTAAGGCTTGAGCGCGAACTCCTGCATGGGTGGGAACTAAGTCTTCTGCTTGCACTTCGGGAATTAGTTTTTGTAAACTTCTGGTGAAGGCTGCTTTGCTAAAAGAACGAATGATTTCTTGAATGCCTTCATCAGCGTGTTTAACTGCTAACTTCCAGAAACCGGGATAGGTGATGACTTCCATAAAATCCCGTAAGTCAAAGTCGGTTTTTTTGTAACCTTCGCGTTTAAGGGATAAAACCGCGTTTGGCCCTGCATGGACGCTACCATCAATCATCCGGGTAAAGTGGACACCCAGGAAGGGGAAATCTGGATTGGGAACTGGGTAGATTAGTGTCTTGACTAGATAGCGTTTTTCTGGGGTGAGTTCGTAGTATTCTCCCCGAAATGGCACAATTTTGGCTTGGGGTTCAACTTGACCTAGTTTGGCGGTGCGATCGCTATGCAATCCAGTACAATTAATTACAAAGCGGGTTTCAAAGCTACCCTTGTTTGTTTCCAGTACCTGATTTTTACCACTTGGAGAGATTTTCAGGACTTTTGTATTCAGGTGCAAATCTCCACCCTGCTGTTGAATTAGCTGGGCATATTTCAAACAAACTTGCTTGTAATTAACAATACCAGTTGAGAATACCCGAATTCCACCTACACATCTTACGTGAGGTTCAATTTCTTTGACTTCTTCGGGGCTAATTCTCTTAACTTCTATGCCATTGTCTAAGCCGCGTTGGTAGAGATTTTCTAAGCGTGGTAGTTCTTGTTCTTCAGTTGCAACAATTACCTTACCACAAACTTCATGGTCAATTCCATGCTCTTGGCAGAATTCTACCATTGAACGAGAACCATCACGACAAAATTTAGCTTTGAAACTCCCTGGCTTATAGTAAATACCAGAATGAATTACCCCGCTATTATTGCCAGTTTGGTGAAATGCCCATTGACTCTCTTTTTCTAGTACTAAAATGCGGGCATTAGGATAGCGTTTTCCTAAAGCCAACGCTGTCGAGAGTCCAACTATTCCCCCACCTATAATCGCAAAATCATACATTAGTATTATCGCACTTCAAATTACAGTAAATCTATAAAGTCATTTGTCATTTGTCATTTGTTATTTAACTCCTGACTCCTAACTCCTAACTCCTAACTCTTAACTCTTCTCTTACCACACCTTCCAAGGAGCTTGGTTGTTTTTCCACAGCCCTTCGAGATAGTTTTTATCACGTAAAGTATCCATTGGTTGCCAAAACCCATCATGTCTGAAAGCTGATAGCTGTTCCATATCAGCTAGCTTTTCTAATGGCTCTTGCTCCCACACTGTAGAGTCATCAGCAATTAAGTTGATTACTTCTGGTTCTAACACAAAATAACCGCCATTAATCCAAGCTCCATCACCTTCAGGTTTTTCCCGAAAGCTGGTGATTTTGGTTTGCTCATATCCTAAAGAAATGGCACCAAAACGTCCAGCTGGTTGAACGGCTGTGAGTGTTCCTAAGCTATTTTGTTCTTTATGAAATTTAACTAGCTCGGTGATATTAATATTACTGACACCATCGCCATAAGTAAAGCAAAAAGTCTCATTACCAAGATGTTCGCTGATTCGCTTTAAGCGTCCGCCTGTCATTGTATTATCACCCGTATTTACTAAGGTGACGCGCCAGGGTTCTGCATAACCAGAATGCACGTTCATCTGGTTAAAGCGCATGTCGAAGGTAACATCTGACATGTGTAAGAAGTAGTTAGCAAAATACTCTTTAATGATGTAACCTTTGTAACCACAACAAATAATAAAGTCATTAATGCCGTGGGCAGAATATGTTTTCATTATGTGCCAGAGAATTGGCTTACCACCAATCTCAACCATCGGCTTGGGTCTAACACTGGTTTCTTCACTGAGGCGTGTACCAAGACCTCCAGCCAAAATCACCGCTTTCATGCAATTACCTCGGAGATTTGTAGGGATATGATTATTCGACTTTTTCGAGATGAAGAGGATGCACTTCAAGGGAGAGAAATGTATTTCTGATTTCTGTTTCTCCGTCAATAATCTAACTGTAATTTCCGATGAAATTATAAAGGTAAGATAAATTAAAATCTTTTCTATATAAAAGCTCTATGAATATAGCAAGGGACTGGGGACTGGTGACTGGGGATTGGGTGAAAAGTCTTGTTGTGTCTAAGTTTTATCATCTGTTAATGTCCTAACCACGAAGGCTTGTGCTATATCTATAAATACAGAAATAAATTACTCAATGCAATAAAAATATTACCTATAAAATAACTAGGATTAGCTGGCGCTAACCCTAGTCATGCTTGATTTTTTAAATCAAAACCAACAATATGTTAGTAACAAAACTTACTTGTTTCTAGTTAGTTTTTTCGATGTTACTTGAGCCTTGGAATAAAGGGTCACATTTGTTTTCGATGACTACACACATATTACTGAGTGCTTGTTGATAATTATCCATGTCATCTTGCTCAAGAAATATTTTGGCAGATGCCTGTATATCTTCGACAGCTTTCGCTTGGTTTTTGTTAGCTTCACTACCGCCATATTGTGCCAGTTCATAGCGAACCATACCTCGTTTGAGATATGCTTTTGCTAATTTAGGGCTGAGAGTTAATGCTTGGTTAAAGTCAGCGATCGCTTGATTATATTCTTGCTGATAATTACTGCTATATTGAGCAATTTGATAATAGACAACACCCCGCTGGAAGTAAGCTTCGGCTTTGGAGACATTAAGTTGTATGGCTTGAGTAAAATCTGCGATCGCTTTTTTGTAAGCTTGTTGAGATTCACCGCTGTATTTAGCCATTTGGGCGCGGACAATCCCTCGTCTGACATAAGCTTCAATTTCATTATTATCCAGACCAATGGCTCGATTATAGTCTGCGATCGCTAGATTATATTCTCGATCGGGATCGTTGCTATATTCGGCGAGCATATAGCGGGCATTGCCCCGATTTACCAGAGCTTTGGTTTGATTGGGATTGATTTTCAGAGCTTGGCTATAATCTGTAACTGCTCCTTCGTAGTCTTTCAGGTTATAGCGGGCATTACCACGATTTACAATTGCTCTAGCATGTGTCGGTTCTTGTTCAATTGCTTGGCTAAAATTGACAATTGCTTTGTCATAGTCTCGCTCTTTATAAGCAATATAACCTTGCTGATAGGAATCAGCGAAGCTGAGTTTATTATTTGGCTGGGTAGACTTGATTGTTTGTTGGGTGTAAGCATTTTGGGAAACTAACGGCTGAGTAAATTTAATCATTACGTCTGCATATCCCAATAAACCAAAACCCAGCAAACAACAAATAATCGGGTACAACTTTGACTTTTTGGAAGGTTTATATGAACCGCTGGGAGTCATTACTGGCTGCCAGTAATTAGCTAGCTGCGGTGACATGGCTCGCTGGGGAAAATGCGGTGTCTGATTGTAGCGTTTTCTCGCTTTGACTCGCGGTTGGAGATGTTCTCTAGCTTCTATAGCCCGATGTGATGGAAAGGGGTCGCGTCCACCTAATCGCACGGTACGTTCGCACCACGGACAGCTACGCATGTGGTTGTTGTAGCGATGCTGGGGATTTGTCGTGCAGGTAATCAGGGAATCTTCGGCTTCAGCGATGGCTGAGAGCCAAGTCTGGGCACTGGGGCGTAGTTGTGGGTTGTTATGACCCTCTTCAAAACAACGGACAAATAATTCTTGTAAGCTGGGATGGAGAATTTCCCAAGGGGGGGCAATGGGTGTCGGCAGGTAGGGTACGTAACGCTTTTGGCTGTAAGTGAAATGACCAGACGCAATGCGTGCTTCGTAAGGTGGTGGCTCAATCGCACCTTGAAAAATCCCCGAAAATGGGTGAGTGCCTTCCATTAAGAGTTGGAATACTAGCACCCCTAATCCAAATAAATCGTGAGAAATTTCGCGATCGTGCTGGGCAAAAGTTTTATTCTGTAGTTCTGGTGGAGTAAACTCTGGTTTACCCACTGGGCAGCGATAAACAACATCGCTGTTTGGGTCGGTTACTTGGAAAGAGTCTGTGTCTATCAAAGTCACCAGTGCTGTATCACTGACGAGGATATTAGACTCGTTCACATCACCAATGCAATATCCACTAGCGTGCAAAGCGGCAAAAGCTGCCGCCAAGTTTCGAGCCGTGCGGAGCAGGTACTGATAGTTGAATAGAGGGCAATGTTGCCGACGAGTTCTGGGGTTGTAAAAGTCGATGATTGGACGCATCCCCTGAATACGTGGCATCAAAAACCCCAGGATGCTATTTTTGCCATCTGCTGCCCGCAATAAATCCTCTGGCCAAGCGATAGAGATATGCCCTAAACTCGCCGTAGGGTTTTCTGGCGGGTTGGCAAGCATCGCCTGGAGTTTCTCAGCATGGGCAACGGTTGGCTTGTGGTAAATCTTCGCCACCAAGTCGTTATCGGCTGGCACTGCATAAACGCAAGCTTCACCGCCACGTCCCAAACTGACATTGAGACTGAGGATTTCTTTTCTGGGGGAACAACGTAGTACCTGCATAATGAAATTACCGCTAACGGAAGTTATTGTAAGATGTGAAACCTGTAGATTTGTTGCTCATGAGTCGTTGAATGCGGCTATAATGAGTGTTAAGTCATCATCAGTGCGTTGCGTAATCCGCTCTGAGCGTAAAAATTTTACCAATTGCTCCTTCGCTTCTGTCTTATCCTCGGTATTGGCGACAAATTCAAACAGCGGAAAAAAGAATGGTTTGTGAGGTTCGCCAACAACCATATTCAAAGCCAGCATTTGTAATCCGTCGGTGATGATACCAACGTTTACTATGTCTGTGCGCCATAATCTCATTTGTGCTGTATCTAAGGCATTGGGTGAAGTTAAAAAAGTAGTTTCGTTGATGTATTCACCACTGTCAGGCATCGTCAGTGCCAATAGGTTGCCCAGACTATCTTTAGCCACTGCCAAACCATCGCCTATCTGAACTACAGCTACAACTTCTGGTGTGGCAACCAGCATAATTAAGGTAGTTGCTAAATCTTGAGGCTGTTTGTCACAAGTAGCTGCCTCATCTTCCACAGCTTTTTTGGCGGCGAATATGGCATCATTTAAGAGCGATCGCACCAATGTATCATCAGTCAAACTTCTTCGGGTCAGCCCAATGGTTGAAATGTGTTCTATTGCTGTCTCTACAGCAACCATCGCTCCCACTTTCCCAAGGCTAGCAGAACCCGCGCCATCTGCTGCGGCCGCCACTAAAACATTATCTGACAATATCTGCCAGTGATGAGCATCCTGACATAATTGATTGTTTTTTAAGTGACTTGTACCACATACAGACGCAGCCACAATCCGCCATTGAGCAATCTGTTTTGATATGTTCATAAATTTTTTTTCAAGCAGCTAGCTGTGTAAACATCAAGCTGCAATTTTTCATTAAACAGTCCCCCAACCAATCGGCGGTAGTGCTACCTGTTCGTCTACTTGAGAATGAGAAACAGCCGACATACTAGTTGACAGCCAGACAAACATCTCGATAAAATTTAATCCTTTAAGTTTTAAGGGAGTACGTACAGTTATTTGATTTAAACGCGTCATATTCGCATTTTCTACTCCAACTGTAAAGAATGCTACCCGCTTGTTCGCCTCGTCTCCCTGTAGACGCTGGGATGCTTGCTCTACCACTTGCTCTAATTCACCTTGGGGTTCTCCATCGGTAATCATAAATACCCAAGGACGATAGTAAGCAATCCCGTTGGCACGATACTGAGATTTCCGCTCTTGAATTATGTCCAAAGCTTTATGAATTCCCGCACCCATTGTAGTCAAGCCTTGGGCTGTCAAAATCGGTGGATTGAATTGATCGGCAGTCACAAAGTCTTGTACTACATTGATATTACTATCAAAAGTGACGATCGCCACTTCCACGCGTCTCGCGGCTAAGGAATTTTTGACTAGTTCATCCTTTAAGCTTAGTAAACCTTGATTTAAAGCCTCAATCGGCTCTCCTTGCATCGACCCAGATGTGTCTAATAAAAGTACACAAGGACAACGGGGTTCTGGGTTCTCAGCAAATTCTACTACTTCATCAAGTCTTAATGTATCATGCATAACTTTTTGTGTTATGTTAAAGTCCAAAGCTTTATTTCCCTTTGCTCAGAGTATATAGTTCCAATCGCCGAGGCGACTACAGAATATAGTATCTATTGGTAGATGCTCTAATCTTTATTAAACAAATTATTTTCATGAAGTTCTCTATATATTTTAGATGAACTTGAGTACAGCTTAGTTTAGCAAAAAAGAGTTTATCAAAACCCAGCATTACCTGTTGTAATGTATCTACCAAAAATTTATATCCATTAAACCTACAGTACAATAAATACGTAAACTTTTTTAGATAAGTTTTTAAAGATTTTATGTAGAAGAATCGTTTCTTTAAGGAAAAGTAATTAACCATAATTAAACTTGTTAACTCTATAAGTATATCAGTGTAACTACGCAAGTTTGGAATTAAATTTGCTTTTTGAAGTGAGTGCGCATAAATAAACGTCATTATTAAGGTCTTCACTCAAGAGTTGTCAGTAGCTAGTAAAATCCAGAATTAACCAACATCTACTGATAATCTCGCTATGATAGATGCTTACCCTTATTCATACCTACTTGTTTTTTGAGATAAATTAAGTAAAAGGTGCTAAATGTAACAAAAAATTTATAAGTATTACAATTTTTAATGTATGTACATATTTTCAAATAAATAATTTGTGGTTAGAAAAATATTACAAAAAAGAGAATACTTTATAGCTCATATTTTCAATCTACAAATGTTCGCTTGTTGATTCCGCAAAAAACTTGAAAAATATGAATAACTCAGGTACATTCACCAAACTACGTCCTCTAAGTTTGTTAAGACAATTATCTAATTGTTCAGACAGTACTTGTTTACAAGTATTGAGTAACTCAGTTTATTGGTCGATTTACTTAGAACAGGGCAAAATAACTTACGCTACCCATTCCGTGGAACCCTTCGATCGATTAGAACGCCATTTGCGACGCCTCAGCCAGCAAATTCCACTCCTGACTAATGAGGTTCGCTCTCAAGTACGGCTGATGTTTGAACCTGACTCACACAGTCAGTTAATCAAAGATGACACTAATTCGAGAAGCCACCCTCCTGAGTATCAGGCTATATCCTGGCTTGTTAGTCAACAACATCTACATTCTACACAAGCAGCAGTACTGGTTCAAGAATTAGTTAAAGAGATAATTGAATCATTTTTGCTCATCAAAGAAGGTACTTATGAATTAACAGAACCAATTGAGAGAATGCCAAAAATTTGTCGGCTAGGTGTCGAAAAAATTCTAGAGTATTGCCAAGTAAGATTACAGAATTGGCAGGCTTTTATACCTAAAATTTCTTCTGCATATCAACGTCCATATCTATTGATTAATAGCAAGTTTGATGACCAAGATTTACCAAACCTACAGCCAGATTTAATTAACTGGATGAAGGGTTTTAGCCTGTGTCATCTGGCTGTAATTTTGAATCAAGATGAAATTCAACTAGCTCGCAAGTTATACCCTTACATCCTTAAGGGTGCGATTATCCTTCATGAACCCGATCCACCTTATGATAAGTTACCAAAGATTTTTGAGGAGCAATCGCTTTTCTCAAAATTGATTTCAGGGTTAGTTGACACGAAACAAGAACTAAGTAACACTGTCAATTCTTACCAAAATATTCCTGAAGAGAAAATAGTGCCTGTTCAGCGATTACCACAGATTTCTACTCCTTCCAAAGAAAACTTTCAGGAACCAACAATATCAAATAACATAAATTCTGCTTCTCCAAGAGTAACGGCTGCTACTGTGACAGTAAAAAAAGTCCACAAAATAGTTTCTGTAGATGATAGCCCTACAATTCTTAAAGAAATCAGTTATTTCTTAGAAAATGAAAATTTTTCTGTAGTGACTATTAACGATCCAGTGAAAGCACTTTTGTCAATTATAAGGCACAAACCGGATTTAATTTTGTTGGATTTAAACATGCTAGGAATTGATGGCTATGAGTTGTGCCGGATTATACGAAATAATTCCTTATTTCAAAATACTCCGATTATCTTTGTCACTGGGAATAAAGGAATCGTAGACAAAGTAAAAGCGAAATTAGTTGGGGCATCTGGATATCTGACTAAACCGTTTACTCGCGCCGAATTACTGAAAATAGTCTTTATGCATTTGACTTAAATTAACTACCTTACCCATTACATTTCAAAGAGTAATACTTCTGGGTTAATTACAGATTAGACTTACGCAAAAAGTGTTAAAAAGCTTAATTTATCGAACTGCCAAGAACGCCAATAACGTCAAGAATCGTAGAGTTTGCGTAAGTCCTAACAGATTGAAATTCTTGAAGTACTATAGCAATCCGAATTGAAACGTGAGAAAACACTGAGATTAAAAGTGGGTGTTTTAAAGCCTTTCACCGATTTTCTCTCTCACGAATGATTTAGGATTGCTATAGAAGGTTGATTCTTGCGCCGCTCAATGAGAGCAATGTCAACTGCAAAGCTTAACCCAGAAGTATTGTATTCAAAATGTAATCAACTCAAGTTGGTAAAAAGGGCCATTGCCACAATAGATAGGCTTACCGATGCAAAACTGGCTCCTGTCTGCTACAAACTTTTAGGCTATGGTAGAGAAATCATAATTTGGGTTGTTGTAGCCTGGATTTGATATGGCGGATGTTACAAGGTCAGAACTGCTGAGTAAGCTGCTGACATCAGTTCCTATATTTTGGCTAGGTTTAGTACTACCTAGCGATATCAGGTCGCCACTAACAGAGAAATTCCAGCCTTCATTACCAACGAGTGTTTTGTCATCACCACTAGCTTCAATCCGGTTTCCCAGGAGATTGCTGTTAGTTACATTGGCAGTGTTGCCACTACCAAGGATATCGTTTTTACTACCAGGTAGTGTATTGGCATTACCAAGGATGTCGTTGTTATTGCCTAAGTTCCAGTTACCGTTACCGTTGGTTGTGTTCTCGTTACCAAAGCCCCAGTTGCCATTACCTTCGCTTTTGCCGCCATCACCGTAGTTCCAGTTACCGTTACCGTTGGTTGTGTTCTCGTTACCAAAATTCCAGTTACCATTACCGTCGGTTGTGTTGTTACTACCATATAGCCAGTTACCGTTACCTTGACCACTGTTGTCGGTAGCATTTGCACCATCTAATTTTTGAATATCAGCTATCCAGTTGTCGCTCTTATAAGGTACAGGTTGACCGTTGCCAGTTTCAGGTAGGTTGCTACCACTTTCCTTGGAGGGCGGAGTGCTGCCAAATGGTAAGTTACCAGGAAGGTTGCCGCTACCACCAGATGCGTTACCACTAGATGCGCCACCAGTAAAGGGGTTGCCGCTACCACCAGATGCATTACCACCAGATGCGCCACCAGCAAAGGGGTTGCCGCTACCACCAGATGCATTACCACCAGATGCGCCACCAGCAGATGCATTACCACCAGATGCGTTACCACCAGATGCGCCACCAGCAAAGGGGTTGTCGCTACCACCACCTAATGCACTAATATCACCGCCAAGGACTCCGATGAGTTGATTGAACGGATTATTGGTATCAGTTAAAGCCCGCTCGTCAAGTGGTCGCTCGTAATTATATTTGTACTTTCCATCTTCACTGGTTGTGGATGAGTTACCACCACCGATGAAGGAAGTGAAAGGATTACTACCGCTAGCAGCACCACCAAAGCCATCGCTACCAGAGCCACTGCCACCAAAGCCACCGCTACCGGGGCCACCGCCACCAGAGACACCGCCACCAGAGACACTGCTACCGGAGGCACTGCTACCAAAGCCACTGCTACCATCTAAACTGCTGCCATCGCTAGACTGCCATTTGCCATCACTGAAAGAAAAATTGCTATTACCAGTTAAATTGTTACTAGTACTTTGTGACCCAGTTGTTTGATTGCTATTGCCAGAAGTTGCCATTAGAATTAAACTCCTATTACTCAAACTGAAATACCTCTATCAAGAGGAAGATTAACGACATGAATGAAAGCATTTTTTTTACTTTTATTTTCAATAAAAATTACTAATAAAAACAGCAATCACCACATTTAGTAAAAGTATATAAAATCAGATTTACATTTAAAATGAACAAAATTTCGATTGGATTGTCTATTCTTTCGATATTGTTGAGATAAATTTCAGCAAATTGTCCGATAATCCTGATAGTGAATGCTTTAGAGGCAGTTTGTACAGTAATTTGTTCGGCTCAAAGAGGGGCAAATTTATCTCTTTGGAGTTCGACAACACAATGCAATATAATTACACTACAAAAAAGAGAAAAGTGTAATTTTTGTAGTCTATTGAGTGAGAAAATATTACTTGTGAGGTTTTATCAAGTTTTAAAGATTCAAGTTCTGCGATCGCTAGAGCAAACGCATCTAAATTACTCGCGATCGCAACCAATGTTAAGAACCAACGAGAAAAATCAGCATTTCTCATTTGATTTATTTTCCAAGTCTCAAAGCCATATCTCCGATGGGCTACGCCTTGTGAAATCGCGATCGTTGCTCATTTCAATAAGCTGGGCTTGTTGAGAATAGAGAAAAAATAATGTCCCTTTTACATAATGTAATAATTGCTAAACTATGCACTAATAGTGCTAGAAAGTAAAACTAGAGTGAATCCTCAAGATAAATTAAGCAACGAATTGTTGAAAAGCGCTGTTGAAGTTTTTGAAATCAGAAAAAAGCTTGTGTATTTAGATTGCTCGATTTATGGTATTTTAGCTCAAGCGTGAGAAACCAAATGGTTCTCAATCGTAATGGTTATCCAAGAAGCAATGTTTACGACGGGCGCTTTCTGAGCGCACCCGTACCCCTCCGGGGAAGCAAGCTAGCAAGAGCGTCTCTGATAAGAGAAGGGCTGCGCCTACGCACAAAAGTTAGCTAATTGCGTTTTATCTTTTAAAGCTTCACTCTAGCAGAACATAGAACAATTTATCAGCCTGCTTTCTGGCTCAACTAATAATAAAATTTCCTAATTATGGAGTATAAAAAATGAAAAGTGTAGTAAGCGCAGCAGTTATATTAACATTGATTGGTGGAGCAAATTGTCTTCCTAGCTATGGAATATTATCAAATATCAAGCCTTCAAGCATAGAAGTTAAATCAATTGCTCAAGGTAATCATCAACAATTGATGGCTAGAGTTGGAACTACTTTAAATACTCCATTTTATCTGAGATATGGAAGGACAGCTTACCTCCCCACTGACAATATTGAAATCAAATTTTCAAAAGTTATCCAGGATTCTCGGTGTCCTTCTGATGTAACTTGTATTTGGCAAGGGCAAGTTATTATTGGATTAGACATCATAAAAAATGGTCAGCAAGTTTCAACATTAACGCTAACCCTTGTCCCAGGTCGTGATGCTTTACCAATTCAATTTTTAGATAAGTATTCGGTGAGATTGATAGGGGTTTCCCCGTACCCAAATAGCAAAAAGGCGATCGCACTCAAAGACTACATTGCTAAAATTGTTGTTAGTAAAAATTAGATGACTAAATAATTCGTAATTCGTAATTCGTAATTCGTAATTCGTAATACTCGCCTTTGGCGAGAAGCAAGCTACGTAATTCGTAATTCGTAATTAAAAAAGTTAGACTGAATCTGGATTTTCAGCTTGACATCTGTAGCCGGATTTTGGATAATCGGTATTTCTTCCCTGCGTAGATATATTCTCAGTATTTACTTATTTTTACATTGCTTGTCTAACGTAGTAGGATTGTTCAAGTGAAAGGGTGTGCCTTGCGGGGCGAGTAGCCATCGATCGCTAGCAGGCATCCTAAAATAAGAGCAAAAGACGATTCCTAAAACAAGCACACTCCATGCGTATTTCTCTAAATTGGCTGCGCGAACTAGTAGAGATAAAACTTAGTCCAGAAGAATTAGCTGAAACCCTGACAATGGCGGGGTTTGAGGTTGAAGAGATTGAAGATCGCCGCACTTGGGCAAATGGCGTAGTGATTGGCAAAGTGCTTGAGCGTCAACCCCATCCCAACGCCGATAAATTGAGTGTTTGCCAAGTGGATATCGGTACAGGTGAAACTTTAAATATTGTCTGTGGCGCTGCCAATGTGAAGGCAGATATCTATGTACCTGTGGCAACTACGGGTACTTACTTACCCAAAATAGATTTAAAAATTAAACCTGCAAAACTACGTGGTGTCCCATCTCAGGGCATGATTTGTTCTTTAAAGGAACTCGGTTTGCCTACCGATGTAGACGGAATCCACATTTTTACCCAGGAAAATTTACCATTGGGTAGTGATGTGCGACCGTTGTTGGGTTTAGATGATGTAATTTTAGACCTGACGGCAACTGCAAATCGCGCTGATGCTCTGAGTATGGTAGGTGTAGCCAGAGAAGTAGCCGCTTTAACGGGTGGAAAGTTGAGCATTCCTGAACCTGCTGAAGTATCTATTCCCAAAAATGCTGGAAATTTAGCTTTAAAAATTGCTGATACCCAAGCTTGTCCTGCATACATCGGTACGGTAATTGAACAGGTGAAAATTGCTCCATCTCCCGAATGGCTGCAACAGCGTTTGCGGGCGGCTGGGGTACGTCCTATTAGTAATGTGGTGGACATTACTAACTATGTTTTGTTGGAATGGGGACAACCACTGCACGCCTTTGATGGCGATCGCCTAAAATCTGTTGCAGCTGGTGAAAATTTAAGCATCGGCGTTCGCTTTGTCAATAATGGAGAATCCCTCAAAACCCTGGATGGACAAACTCGCACTTTAACAACCCAAAATTTATTAATCACCGCTAACGAAAAACCCGTTGCACTGGCGGGAGTCATGGGTGGAGAAGAAACAGAAGTCCATGCAGGTACTCAAAGCCTAGTTTTAGAAGCAGCTTTATTTGATTCCGTAGCAATTCGCCGTTCTTCTCGGAGTGTGGGCTTAAGAAGTGAGGCTTCTGGCAGATACGAACGGGGAGTTAACCGAGCTGAATTGGAAATAGCTAATCGCCGCGCTTTATCCTTAATTAGCGAATTAGCCAGTGGAATTATTGTCCAGCAAGAAATTGCCGACACCCGCCCCGATCCGTCTACTTGGAGTCGTTCTATCGCCCTGCGTTTAGAGCGAGTTAATCAGATATTGGGGCCGATAGATTTAGGAGAAGATACAGGCGAACTGCAAAAACAAGATGTTGAGCGCATCCTGACTGCATTGGGATGTCAGTTAACTTCTTCAGGAGAAGATAGCAGCCATCAACCTACGTGGTCTGTTTCCGTACCACCCTATCGTTACCGCGACTTAGAGCGAGAAATTGATTTAATTGAAGAAATCGCCCGTCTCTATGGTTACAACAAATTCTGCGATACTTTACCAGAAAAAGCGGAAGCTGGTTATCTGCCTTTAGATGAGGAAGTGATTCGCAAATTACGAGCTTTCCTGCGGGCTGAAGGATTGACAGAATTAATTCACTATTCTTTAGTCAAACCAGGAGAAGACAGAAATATAGTACTGTCCAATCCCTTATTTGTCGAATATTCAGCGCTGCGAACCGATTTGATTTCTGGGTTAATTGATGCTTTTCAATACAATTTAGAGCAGGGTAATGGTGCGCTGAACGGCTTTGAAATCGGGCAAATTTTCTGGCAAGAAGAAGACGGTTTGCAAGAAACAGAAGCCCTAGCGGGAATTATGGGAGGGGATATTTCCGTTGGCAGATGGTCAAAAAGTGGACGCGAAGAACCGATCACCTGGTTTGAAGCCAAAGGCATTTTAGAAAGTGTATTTCGGCAACTTAGCTTGCAAATCGAATTTCAACCCGATCGCCGCGACGATCGCTTACATCCAGGACGCACTGCTTCCCTGTGGATTCGGGGTAACAGACTAGGGATTTTTGGACAACTCCATCCCCAACTGCGACGAGAAAAAGGTTTACCAGATTCCGTTTATGTCTTTCAATTGGATCTAGATGTGCTTTTAGATTCTCTGGGAGAAGATGAAATTATCGTCTCCAGATTCCAGCCTTATTCTACATATCCAGCTAGCGATCGCGACATTGCCTTTTTCGCACCCGTGAAAATCTCAGTTGTCGAAATTGAAAAAGTAATTACCAAAGCTGGTAAAGATTTGCTCGAATCGGTGGAATTATTTGATGAATATCGCGGCGAAAACGTCCCCGAAGGACAGCGGAGTTTAGCATTCCGCTTAATTTATCGGGCTAGCGATCGCACTCTGACTGAGGCTGAAGTCGAACCAGTACATAATAAAGTCCGCGAAGCTTTGGTGGAAAAATTCGGTGTTAACTTGAGAAGTTAATCATTTGTCATTTGTCATTTGCTAGGAGTGAGAAATTAATCATTTCTTACTCCCCGATGCACTGGCTGCAAAATCTAAAATCCAAAATCTAAAACTTGTACTGAGCGAAGTCGAAGTATCCAAAATCCAAAATAGTCTTAACCATGCCTAAATATGTACTCTGGGGAACTTACTGCGAAGACGTTATCGAAAAACGCGCCCCCTATCGTCAAGCTCATTTAGACGGATTAGCAAAACAGAAAGAATCCGGTGTGCTGATTACCATCGGCCCCACTAAGGATGTTACAAAAGTTTTTGGGATTTACGAAGCCGAAGACGAAGCCACTGTGCGCCAGTTAATTGAAAACGATCCTTACTGGAAAAATGGCATCTGGACTGAATATTCAGTCAAAGAATGGATTCAGGCTTTATAAATTGGTGTTGGGCATTGGGCATTGGGCATTGGGCATGGGAAGATGAGCTTGAATGTTGAACCTTTGAACTCGGAAGTTGAACCTCTGAACTCGGAAGTTGAACCTCTGAACTCGGAA
>NZ_JAVRCA010000045.1:62754-68566 GCF_034530995.1 Nostoc sp. DedQUE04
TTTGAACTCGGAAGTTGAACCTCTGAACTCGGAAGTTGAACCTCTGAACTCGGAAATTATACCTTTGAACTCGGAAGTTGAACCTCTGAACTCGGAAGTTGAACCTCTGAACTCGGAAGTTGAACCTCTGAACTCGGAAATTATACCTTTGAACTCGGAAGTTGAACCTCTGAACTCGGAAGTTGAACCTCTGAACTCGGAAGTTGAGCCTTTGAACTCGGAAGTTAAACCTTTGAACTCGGAAGTTGAGCCTCTGAACTTAAAACTTTCAATTTTAACTCTTACCAATCTCTCCCATCCCTCCATGCCCAATGCCCCATGCCCAATGCCCACATAATTATGAAAATTTGGCAAGTTGATTTTTATCGTCGTCCCTCACAAGATGCATCTGGACAAATTTTATGGGACTTGTTGATTTGTGACGCAACTCGCAGCTTTGAGTATGAAGCTAGCTGTCTCCAGTCAGCAGCAAATTCTAATTGGGTTGCGACTCAACTTGAGCTAGCTGCTGGTGAAAAATTGCCAGATGTAATTCAGGTGTTTCGTCCTCAGTCTCTAAGCTTAATTGAAGCGGCTGGACGCAACTTAAGTATAAATGTCGAACCTACCCGCCACACCTTGGCGTTAAAGCAGTGGTTACAAGAAAAGCAATATCCCTCAACCCTGGATAAACCACCCCCAACACCATTACCAGAAAACCTTTGGGGAGAACAATGGCGTTTTGCAAGTTTAGCTGCTAGTGATGTAGAAACGAGATTTAGCGATCGCCCTATTCCCATTTTGCACGTTCCAGAACATTTCAAACCCATCAATTTAGGTTTGGCATCAACAGTTCCCGTTCCTGGTGTAGTAATTTATGGGGGACGGCAATCAATGCGCCTAGCACGGTGGTTGCAGCAAGCCCGTGCCGTCAGCTTGAACTACATTTCTGGCGCACCGGATGGCTTAATATTAGAAGCTAGCTTGGTAGATAGGTGGATTGTTGCCACATTTGAAGATCCAGAAGTTACCACAGCAGCCCAAGCATTTGAACAACGTAAAAAGCATTGCCGAGGATTGCATTTTTTGTTAGTTCAACCCGATGATTCTGGTATGACTTATAGCGGCTTTTGGTTATTGCAAGCAGAAAATTAATATTAATTGCTAAAAATATTTGTCTGCTTAATTTTGATAGCTAAATAAATCGACTAAAGTGATGTCTGACCGCAAGTAAATATGGGTCTACGCTTTACTGTAATTTGCCTATATAGGACAAGTGTATAAGTCTAGCGAATTTTAGTATGATTATAAAGTCATACTAAATAATAATACTCAAAATTATTTTTTAAATGTAGTTTTAGGATTTGTGGTTTAAAAGTATTAGGGAATAAAAATAAAGATAAAAGTGAGGCAAAGGCGATGAACAAATTAAACTATTTCTTCCTGTTTTTGACTTAAATACATCGCAATTCCTTTCTCGTAGTAAGCTGCTTCATTAATAAAAATAGGATAAACAGTAGACGCTCCCTCATAGAAAATATCTTTTCCTTCAAAAGTCAGAAACATTGGATCGCCTGGATGCAAAGGTTCATAATCCCTAAACTGAAGCTGGGGGTGAATCATGGCTTGAATTTCCCCGTGTAGGCGCAGCCCACCGTAGGCATCGCTTCTCGGATAATCGATAGTCTGAATGTATTTATAAAGTGTAAGGTGATTGCTTGTCTGCGGAATATTACCCTGATTGCACCTTTCAAAATAATCTAAAACTGCATAAATAAGCTGTTCTGTCTCCTGAAATAATTTGGCGTTTAAAACATTTTGAGCTACAGCACCAACTTCTATAACAAAACCCAATTCGCACAAAGAACGGAGAAAACCATTTTCTTTGGATTCCTGATTAATAAAGACTTTCACCAAAGGATTGATAGAACTTAAATAAGCGCCTAACCGGAGCAAGAAAGGATGCATATCACAAAAAATCAGACTTAACCCCATATTGGCAGTTGTGCTATGCAAATCAACAATTACATCTACAAAGGGCTGATTTTGCGGTTGCAATATCTGTTGAATTGCTTTTGCCCGCATATCTTCATAACTTAAAAGTTGGGAATTTTGTAAACCTTGATTAGTGAAACAACGATTTAAATCTTTTTCAATGTATCGTTTGCCTTCTTCAATAGCTTTGAGATTGCCAAGTAATGCCAGAGTTTCAAAACTTGCCCTGTTAATTAAATTAGGATATTGCTGAAACTTTTTGACTACATGTACTCCTGTTAGCTCATTACCGTGGTTTCCTCCAACGATCGCAACTCGTTCAATCTGACTCATAACAACCTCATCTCTAAAAAACTACCCTACGGTTATTGAGAATGGTGCAAGATCCAAGATAGAAGTATAACTTCTGTTGACTAAATCTTGTAAAAGCCTGACACAATGTCTACGAAGGGCTACGCCTACGCTCCATATTAGAGCCAAAATATGATAACTGTTAAGCTGTTGGTTTTAGCACAAAAGGGGAGGAAATTTATGGAGTATAATTTTCAAGCAATCGCTGAACTTTACAAAAACGCTCTCCTCACCGATGTACTCCCATTCTGGGAAAAATATTCTCTCGATTGGCAGCAAGGCGGCTATTTCACCTGCCTCGATCGCGAAGGCAAAATTTATGATACAGACAAATTCATCTGGCTGCAAAACCGCCAGGTGTGGACTTTTTCCATGCTTTACAACCAGCTAGAAAAGCGCGAAAATTGGCTAAAAATTGCTAGCAACGGCGCTAATTTTCTCGCCCAACATGGCAGAGATAGCGATGGTAACTGGTACTTTGCCCTCACTCGTGAAGGGAAACCATTGGTTCACCCTTACAATATCTTTTCTGATTGCTTTGCAGCGATGGCATTTAGTCAATATGCACTCGCTGGCGGCGAAGAATGGGCAAAGGATGTAGCGATGCAAGCTTATAACAACGTATTACGCCGCAAAGATAACCCCAAGGGCAAATATAATAAAACTTATCCCGGCACACGCCCGATGAAATCATTGGCTGTACCGATGATTTTAGCCAACCTGACTCTAGAAATGGAATGGTTGCTACCAAAAGAAACACTAGAGAATGTCCTCGCTGAGACAGTCCGCGAAGTGATGACCGATTTTCTCGATCAAGAACGGGGACTAATGTACGAAAATGTTGCCCCTGACGGTTCCCACATCGATAGTTTTGAGGGACGGGTGATTAATCCAGGTCACGGGATCGAAGCGATGTGGTTTATCATGGACATCGCACGTCGGAAAAACGACACCAAAACTATTAACCAAGCCGTTGAGGTGGTGCTAAATATTCTGAATTTTGCTTGGGATAACGAGTACGGCGGATTGTATTACTTTATGGATGCAGATGCTCATCCCCCACAACAATTAGAATGGGATCAAAAGCTGTGGTGGGTTCACCTAGAGTCATTGGTTGCATTAGCGATGGGTTATCGGCTGACAGGGCGTGAGGTGTGTTGGGAATGGTATCAAAAGATGCACGATTACGCCTGGTCACACTTTGCTGATTCCGAGTATGGTGAATGGTTTGGCTACCTGAATCGGCGTGGGGAAGTATTGTTGAACCTCAAAGGCGGCAAATGGAAAGGATGTTTTCACGTACCGCGTGCATTGTATCTTTGTTGGCAGCAATTTGAAGCATTGCAAAACCTGGGGCGGTAAACAACGCAGTCAGTTTAATCTTTGCTAGTGACAAGTACTCTTGGAAAGATGTCTCATGAATGCTGTAACACCTAAGCGATTTACGATCGCCCAATACCATCAATTGATTGAACTCGGATTTCTCACAGAGGGCGATCGTATTGAATTGATTCGAGGAGAACTGATTCAAATGACAGCAAAGGGAACGCCTCATACAGTTTGTAGTTCTATCCTGTGCCGTCAATTGGATCGGCTTTTAGGCGATCGAGCAGTCATCCGTGGACAAGATCCCATCACCCTTCCTAATCAAAGTGAGCCTGAACCGGATGTTGTCATTGCAAGAGGAAGAGATGAAGATTATCTCGCTCATCATCCCTATCCAGAAGATATTTTGTTAGTAATTGAAATTTCGGATAAAACAATAGATTACGACCAAACAAGCAAGCTGTCATTGTATGCAGAAGCTGGAATTTCTCATTACTGGATTGTTAATTTACCGGCTCGTCAACTTGAGCGTCATAGTCAGCCATATCAAAATGCTCAAAATAAGTTTAGCTATCTCAGCAAACAGATTTCTCTATCTAACCAGTCAGTGGCAATTCCTGGATTTAAAGATGCATTATTAGACTTGAATCGGTTGTTTCCAGAGAGTGCTAGGGAATGATTTTGTTGGTGCGATCAGGTAAAGAAATGTTGTATTTTCCCAAACATTTTAAATGAATACGTTGATTAAAGATGCGTTTAAATACTGATGATTCCGGCTTGTCGTAGTTGATATTATACTAATATATATGAAAAATATGCTGTTACTATGCACCACATCCAACTAATTATATTGATTTTGGATTTCTTACCTAATTACATGGGTTCGGAAAAGCTATTAAGAATGCTAAAAATGCTTGATAATCATTTTAGTGTAATTGATAAGCAGATAAGTGAAATAAAATCTCTCCTGTCTATGCCGTAAGCTAGATTCCTTTGCGATCGCTCAGATAAGTATTATTAAATCTGAAAATAGTCTCCCTAATGCTTGTTGCTAACTTAAGTAATCTTACAGTGGGGTAGTAACAAACAGCAAAACTATAAAAGCAACAAAGCTTTGGAGTCACGAGCAAATGACAAGTCGAGAATTGCCAGATTCTAATCAAGAAATCCTGTTAGAAAAGTATCAAGTGCAACAGGAATTAGGCAAAAAAGCCGGACGGCGATCGCTCTTAGCTCGTGACTTACAAACTCTAGAATTAGTAGTAGTCAAAATACTGTCTTTTGGTAATGAGTTTGAATGGAACGACCTCAAATTATTTGAGCGGGAAGCTGAAACACTCAAAGCACTCTCTCACCCAGCCATTCCCCGCTACCTTAACTACTTCGAGCTAGATTCACCAAACAGTAGAGGATTTGCACTCGTACAAAGTTATATCCCAGCCCAATCTCTAGAAGCACAACTCAAAGCTGGGCGTAGTTTCAGTGAAGAAGAAGTTAAGGAACTAGCAAAAGCCATTCTAGAAATTCTCAAATATCTGCATGGTCGTCAGCCGCCCGTGATTCATCGTGACATCAAGCCAAGCAATATTCTATTAACAAATCGCTCTGGTAATAGTGTGGGTGAAGTCTACTTAGTAGATTTTGGTTCAGTGCAAACCATCGCCAGAAGAAGCAGCACCATAACAGTTGTGGGAAGTTACGGCTATATGCCACCAGAGCAATTTAATGGCAGGTCTACTCCAGCTTCAGACCTTTACAGTTTGGGCGCAACTTTAATTTACTTGGTAACAGGTCAACATCCAGGCGATTTACCGCAAATAGACCTACGAATTGAATTTGAGCAAGTTGCCAATATTAGCTCTGGTTTTAGGATTTGGTTGAGGCAGATGACAGAACCTATTGCCAGTAAACGTTTGACTTCTGCTGAAGAAGCTTTGCAAGCCTTACAACAACAGGGAAATACATCTCAGATTCCCAGGATACAAAGTAATTCATCCCCTAGAAAACCTCCTGGCAGTAAAATTCTTTTGACTAAGAATGCTAACTCTTTAGAAATTCTCATACCACCTAGAGGTTTTTTTTGCCAAACAACTATTATTAATTTAATTAAACCTCGTCTACGTTGAAACCCGTAGTTTTTCCTCATCTTCTTCAAGATGAT
>NZ_JAVRCA010000046.1:0-67684 GCF_034530995.1 Nostoc sp. DedQUE04
TCCCCTTGTCCCCTTGTCCCCTTGTCTCCCCTGCTCCCCTGCTCCCCTGCCCCTCCGCAACTCTGCGTGAAAAAAAATCATGAACGAAATCTTGTCACTAATCGATAAACTCGCACTTTTCACATTTATCGTGTTCACCATGCTGGGTGCAGGGTTAAGTCTAACCGTACAACAGATTTGGGAACCACTCCGCAACCTCCGCTTAGTTATCTCATCGCTGGTAACAAATTTTGTACTAGTGCCACTTTTTGTATATTTGTTACTACAAGTAGTACATTTAAGTGAACCACTAAGAGATGGCTTACTGATTATGGCAGTAGCATCAGGGCCTCCAGCATTACCGAAACTTGCCCACATAGTCAAAGGCAATATAGCTTTCTCAGTGGGATTAATGATGTTACTAATGCTAGGCACAATTTTTTATATGCCGATTGTACTACCAGTAGTGGTGGAAGGTGTACAAATTAACTCTTGGGACATTGCCAAACCCTTATTGTTAATGATGGTTAGCCCATTGATCGTTGGATTATTTATCAAAGCAAAATTGAGTGCGATCGCTCCCATTATCCAGCCAATTTTGTTCAAATTATCTAATGCTGGATTGCTTTTAGGTCTGGTAGTCAGGCTGATAGTTCACACTAACGATATCATTGGCTTATTACAAACAGGTGCAATTTTAGTTTGTGCCGTTTTCATAGTCTTCTCCTTCACCGTGGGTTATCTTTTGGGCGGCCCTGGTATCGATACCCAACGAGTGCTAGGAGTCGGAACAGCTCAACGCAATTTTGCCGCAGCATTATTAGTAGCTACAAGTAATTTTGAAGATCCCAGTGTAGTGAGCATCATCATGGTGACGAGTATTTTAATGATGATTGTAGTTCTGATCGCCGGGCCAAAGTTCATAGAACTAGACCAAGGAATGGGTGTAAAGATAGAGCAGGTAAAGGGTTGAAACTCTCCCTAAGAAATGTGCTTGGCAAATACGCTAAGTCAATGGTCTTACCGTATTATGTATTAGATACACAAATATTAGATCAGATAAAAAACTATATGTAAGGTAGCAGATGGTTCAATCACAAGCAAGCTCTTTTGATGCAATTAGTCCCACAGCTTTGATGGTAGCTTATACTAGGCAGTTTACTGATATCCCTTATGGCAAGGAATTAGCTCAATTAGTTAATGCCGAAAGCTTCATAGAACAACTGCAACAAAAAAATTTAAGTCAGCCGAGTGAAGTGTCTGTTCTTGTTGAGGCTCGTTACAAAGCTCTTAATCAAGTAATATCTCAACACTTGCAATTTGAGACTACCCAAATTATCGAGTTAGCATCTGGATTATTGCCTCGTGGTATGGCAATGTCTCAAAATCAAAATATCACTTTTGTTGAAAGTGATTTACCTGCAATGATTAGTCAGAAGCAGCAACTCGTAAAACGATTGATTGGAGAACGGCAGAATTTGTATTTTGAAGCAATTGACGCTACTAATCAACCTAGTCAGTTTCCTTTGAACGTAAATTATTTACATCAAAACCAACCTGTAGTTGTTTTATGCGAAGGATTGTTAACATACCTAACCTTAGCAGAAAAGCAAAAAGTGTTTGCTAATGTTCGTGAGATACTGCAAGTTTACGACGGTGTATGGATTACACCTGACCTAACCACTTTTGATGGCTTGAATCAACTACGGCAAATTAGTCCTGGGTTGCAAAGACTTAATCAAACTGCAAGTAATGTCTCAGGTCGAGCTATTAATAATTATCACTTTGAAAACATCGACCATGTGAAACAGTTCGCTTATGAACAAGGGTTTGATATTAAAGAATATAGTATGCTCGAAGTGATGAATCAAATTACTTGTTTAAAGCCTTTAGGGATTGAGCCAGAGGTTGTTAAATCAATGTTGGCTATTGGCTCTACTTTTGTTTTAACCCTTTGCAATTCTTGATGTCTTTACAGGTTTTTTTGTATGTACCCTCGAAAAGGGGGAATGTCCTAACTGCTTTTGAAGTATTTCGTGACCGTTTGGTCAAATTATGGTTCAAATCACAAGGGAGAACTTGAGGATATGACAAATATTGCATTGATTGTTGGGGCTGGTAGTGGACTCAGTGCCTCATTAGCCCGTTTATTAGCAAAAGAAGGCTTTACTATTGCTTTAGCAGCAAGACAAATTGATAAGCTCAAAGCATTGTCTGATGAAATTGGAGCCGTCAGTTTTACTGCTGATGCTTCTCAACTAGATGAAGTTGAACAACTATTTACAGATGTCGAACAAAAACTAGGAGTACCAACATTGGTTGTGTATAATCCTAGCTGGCGCGTTCGGGGTTCATTTGTGGAACTTGACCCAGCCGATGTTGCCAAAACACTAGAAATTACTGCGTATGGTGGCTTTTTAGTAGCACAAGCGGCGGCAAAACGGCAGTTAGCTGCGGGTGGGGGAGCGATCTTTTTTACAGGGGCTTCCGCCAGTGTTAAGGGTTATCCTCAGTCTGCACCATTTGCAATGGGTAAATTTGCTTTACGGGGTTTGGCTCAAAGCATTGCCCGTGAATTGGCTCCTCAGAATATCCATGTGGCGCATTTTGTGATTGATGGAGGAATTCGTTCTGCTACCTGCATAGAACCAGACGATCGGCCAGATAGTTTACTCGATCCAGATGCGATCGCTCAAACTTACCTGAGCATTCTCCGCCAACCTCGCAACGCTTGGACTTGGGAAGTGGAATTGCGTCCCTGGGTAGAAAAATTCTAATGAGTAAAACTGAAGTATTGGGCTGTTTACACTATAGAGAAACTACTCAATTGTCCCTAACTGTTGCAATACCTGATTTATCGACAGCACCGGAACCGAGGCGGTAAAAAAGTCAGCATCACGAGTAACGATCGCATCTAAGCCATAAACTAATGCACACGCAATCTGTACCGCATCTTCAAAATCTGATGTAGCCGATGCCAGAGCTATTTCTAATACAGATCGATCAACTGCACAATTTTCGATAGCTGCCAATGTAATTGCTACTGCTTGCCTTGCACATTCAATGTTTTGAGTATGTCGTCTTGCAATGTAAAAGATATCTGTTAGCGTTGTCGCAGTAGCATAACCAAGAATTTGTCTTGAGGCGATCGCCTGAAATAACAACTCTGCATCATGTAAAAACGGCTCTCTTTCTAGTAGAAAATCGAGAATGATATTCGTATCAACTAAAACTCTCATCGCAAATATTTTTCTACCAGTCGTTCCTCCAACATACCTTGGACTTCAGGATCTGTAGGAGCAGATTTATCTGTTTTTAAGAATCCGCGCATTCGACTAATTAAAGCTGTCCGTTCTTGTTCTGCACCTAACTTCCCCTTGATAGAACTGCCAGGAATATAAACAGAAGCTTGTTCTGTCTGTGTTTGGTTTGTTTGAAGACTTAGTTCAGCTTGGAGTGATTCAACAATGAAATTTACCAGAGCTAGTCGCTCATTGGGCGACAAATTGAAAGCTTGTTCTTTAACTTCTTGGAGTGACATAGGGGTATGTTAACTAAACTAATATCTAACATTCTAGAACTATTGCTCAAAAGATATAGTTTAACCCGAAAGCTAACAAGTTTCGATTAAGGTAAATTTATTACTAGAATTCATCTTAAATATACATAGCAAAGTAATCATTGTAGATTTCTGTATTAGTCATAACTGTGAGTTCTATTTGTTTCTGTTCTTCATCTGTTGCCGAACTCGTAGCCGAGTCTAAGCTTTCTTGAGGAATAAAATCACCACAGTATTCATTCGCAGGTACAGCTGCATTCATCTTTTGGGGATAACTTAATTTGAGATTATTCATGATGGTAATGAATTGACTACGACTGCGATCGCTAAATCTAGGATTAAGCCGCTTTTCTTCGCCAATGGTGGAAACTGTGCGTCCTTTATAGTCATGGGCAGGATATACCAAAGTATCATCTGGCAAGGTAAATAAGCGTTGTGTCACCACATCATATAAAGTTCCAGGATCGCCTCCCTGAAAATCTGTGCGTCCACAACCACGAATAAATAAGGCATCACCAGTTAACAGATGGGTTTTGTTCACCAAATATGCTATGTGACTGGCGGTGTGGCCTGGTGTGAAAATTGTTTCGATGATTACCGATCCCACCTCTAGAATTTCGCCACCGACAAGGGAGCGATCGGCTTTTGTCACAGCAGTATTCTGGGGAACGATTACTTGAGCGCCTGTTTTTTGCCTAAGTTTGCCAGCCCCTGTAATATGATCGGCATGGAGGTGAGTTTCTAGACAGTAGCGTAGCTTTAATCCCAATTCATCCAATGATTCCAAATCGCGGTCAACTTGCTCTAATACAGGATCGACTAGAACAGCATCTCCTGTCTGGCGATCGCCAATTAAATAAGTATAACTACTAGTTGCAGGGTCAAAAAATTGCCGAAATAGGAAAGTGGACTGCGGTATCTCTGCACTGCCATCGCTTAACAAAGGCATCGTCGGAATAGTCTGCACACGCATTGGTAGCGACTGCAACAACGCCTTGGATAGTTCCTGCGCCTGTCCCCGTAATTCTGGTACAGCGATAGTTTCCCACAAGTCACCCTTGCGCGGAGTTCCCAAGGTATAAAACAGCGTCGAAACATTACCGTCTGCTGCATATAATGCACCGTGGGTATCTGTATCTAATCCTAAACCGATGGTATTGGGGCGAATTAATTTCTGCGATCGCAAATCAGTAATCAAAGGATGAGGCGATCGGCGATAATCTGCTGCTACCCCTGTACAATTCACCACTCGGCGGACGTGCAAGATATTATTAGTTTGGGTTTTGCGCTGGCAGACGGTAACAGCTACACCATCCGGCAAAGCTTGATATTCCCGAATCCGCCCAGCAGAGATTGTGAGTTGACCAGAATCCAGCATTTGGGTTACAACATCCGCGACTTTTGGGGCAATGCGGTGACGATGCACATCCCAATAAGGTGTCAGATGACGCAAAAAACGCTGCTGTTCCCCAGTCGGTAGTTTTTGCCAGATTTTCTGAATCATGGGACGCAGAGAATCAATCACCGATCGCCAGTCGTAGCCTTGGGTAGCCGCAACTTCCACCTCGGCACGCAGCCGACGTAACCAACCACGTACACTTTTTGGTGAATTTTCTAGCGTCAAGAAGCAGGCATAAGGTTGAGCCGCTTGATGTTTTAGGGGAAATAATCCTCGTCGGGACACAGCATGAATTTTACCCCGATGTTGGCGATCGCTCAGAGATAAAACCATATCCACCATCGTCAGTCCCGTACCAATTAGCAACACAGGTGCATCAGCATCAAGGTCTGCTAAGGCATCGGCTGACCAAGCATTCCGTAGATAATCATCATTACTGTTTGCGTTTTGAATGGCGGGGGGTGCAGAAGGTGAGTTCCCCAATGCCAACACAACTCTGTCTGCGGCAAAACAGCGACCACTACGTAGAGAAATCATTGCGCCTTTTTCTTCAGGCTGTACCCCTACCACTTCATCGGTGAAGCGTTCTAGTCGCACATCACTAGGCGCTGTGGCTTCTGCTTCTGCTAAAACCGATTGAATGTATAAACCATAGACTTTACGAGGTATGAAGGTACTGGCATTGACTTCTTCTGAAAAAAATACTGTTAACTCATCGCGGTTGTGCTGAAGCCAACGTAACAAATGCCCTGGATCGTGAGCAAATGCACTCATATTGCCTGCCGATACATTCAGCAAATGACAGTTGGTATCTGTGCTGTAAGCGATTCCCTTGCCAATTTGATCGCTACGCTCAATCAGCTTAATGGTGAGGGGTTGACTGGCAGTTTTCAATAGGTGGGTAGCGACTAGAGAACCACTAAAACCTCCGCCAACAATAGCGATCGTGGTTGGAGTATGGGCAGTTAAAAAACTAGGGTTCATGGCAGTCTTAGTTAGAGTTAATAGTTACGCCTGTTTCATAAAGTCTATCTAACGGGACTAAACCCATTTCCCACCCTGCTAAAAGAATTAAGACTTTATTCCGTCTAAAGTCCTATAGTACCTGTTTTCAGGCATTAAATACATTTAATTGATAAATTAACCGTAGTTTTGAATTACGTGGTAATCATCCCTGAGCGGTAAACCAAATCAGCGATCGCCAAGATGAAATTAATGCTTATATTGAATGCGATCGCTAAACGAACAACTTTCAAGAACTGCTAAAATATACAACCAAAGCAGTAAAACCTTCCCAATGAACTACTACAAAAAACCTTGAAAGCTCACAGACAAACTCTTAGAGGTCAGGTGCATTGAGGTTGTTATGCTGTCGTCACAAGTAGTAGATTGACTAATCTTCGTCTTCTTTAGTATCAGCTTCTTCAAATCCTAACCAGAAAAGCAGCACCTTCTCAACTTCTACCATTTGCTCAGATGTCAAACTGCCCAATTTGCGTAAAAGCTTTGTATGAGGAATTGTGATGACGTTTTGCACGTCAAAGGCTCCTTCTCGAAGGAACTTCACTTTGATTTGCACCTCAAACCTTGAACCACGTGGACTTGTTGTATGTGGAATTAAACTTGCTAAGGCACGGTCTTGATTGAGGGCAGGAATACTGATTACTAAACACGGTCTGACTTTCGCTACATAACCCAAATCGACTAGCCAAACTTCACCACGTTCCGAGCTAATCATACAGGGCTTCCTGCTCGTCTAATTCTAAAAAAAGTTCCTCAGCGTTCAAAACTAAATTTTCATCCGACAACGGCGGAAAATCTAAGTCAACAGTCCGCTTTAGAATTTCTAGTACCAAATCTAATTGCTCCGCGTCTGTTAAGCGGTCGAAGGTATCTAAAAGTTCTTGTACTAAAGCAGTCATAGCTGTTTTTCTATACCTGCTGCTAGCATAACACAGGTTTAGCAAGGATCTCAGGCATCGCTAAGATGAAATTAATGCTTATATTGAACATAACCGAATCCCTGATGAATTGATTGATCCCTTGGTCGGGATTTATAAGTAACTTGTTTATTCGATTGTACTTAGATGAGAATTTTCTAAATTCTAAAGTTTTCCCTATAAAGGCTATGGCAAAGGTGAGCAATTTACATGGCAGCGATATATAAATATCCGTCCTGGTACTTCTTTTGTTTACTCTTCGTATACTTTGCTAGATAGTTACGTAACTCAATCACCTCTCTTAATCCTGAAATATCCGAGTTGATTTCCTCAGAAAGAAAATTATCTGGAGAAATCTTTGAGCAACATATCTGAAAATATTTTGTGAGTTCAGTGCAAAATTTTTCAAGAATCGCTTCATCTAGTTCTTTTGATTTGCAGATATATGCCTTACCAGAAAGTTCTTTCAAAGGAGGGTCTAAGGTAATTGACTTTGAATCAGATAGCTTCTGTTTATAAGCAACTTTAGTACCTTTATTTTCTTCCCGGATAGGTATTTTAGTGTTAGGTTTTTCAATAATGCCTACTTCATCACATGTTTCAATAAAATGCTCAAACATTATTACAATCTCAGGGACAGATATTTGAATTGGCTTTTCTGTAAATTCTTTCGAATTGTAAACAATAGATGAATTGTCCTGCTCCAACTTCAGCGCAAAATTTCAAGTGTATTTCATGAGTCTTGAGGAGTTTTTTCCCTGGCTACTATTGTGATTCTGATACTATACGAATCAACCGCTTCGTATATTGTTTTCGCGGCAGAACGACATCTAATAATAATTTCAGTTGCATCTGGGACGGCGCGAAGTTGAGCACCAACTATTTGATCCAACATTGGACGAGTTAGGTGGCGATCTTTGTACTCTAGAGCAATTTTCTGCCGAGCCATTAGTAGTCACCTTTGATAATAATATTTCTGACCCTAGTTGCTACATTGTTTGCACCTCTTTCGGTTTGAGCAACAATGTGGATCACGCAATCGATTCCACCATCCTTGCCAAAACGTTTTTTTATGCTCTCTGGTGTAAGTTGAATTAGAAATTTAAGATATACACGACATCCGAATTAGACAGGAAGATGATAAAAGTGACCTAGCTAAATATACTGTTTTTTATAAAAATAATTTGTATATATTTTATAAAATTTTACGTATAATTGCTATATTATTTAGAGTATTTGTACGGAGTAAGACTTGATTTTATATGAGTGTCTATGATAATCTGCCTTCATCCATAAATTACAGTTAGTTGATAAACTAACCGTAGTTTGTGATTACACAGTGTGCATCAAACGGGAATCACGCCTTATGCCAAAAGATTGGTATGAATGGCACGACCTATACGACACTGAGCCAAAATTGCAGCAGCGTCTAGAAATCGTGCAGGAATATATTGCTTACAGCTTGAATGCGTCGCCATCTGGAACTATCCGTGTCGTAAGTGTTTGCGCGGGTGATGGACGAGATTTATTAGGAACTTTAAAAAATCATCCCCGTGCGAAGGATGTTTCTGCACGACTGGTTGAAATAAATTCAAATCTAGTTGAGCGTGGACGAGCAACTATAGAGTCTTTGGGTTTAGCCAAGCAAATTGAGATTATCAATGGTGATGCAACTCTTGCCACTAACTATGTAGGAGCAGTACCAGCAGATATTGTGATTGTGTGTGGTGTCTTTGGCAATCTTGAGGAAGCTGAACTCAATCGCTTACTAGATAACCTGAGTTTTCTGAGTAAACCGGGTGCTTTTGTCATTTGGACTCGTGGACACTCCAACGGTATTACCTACTCTGACAATGTACGAAAAATTTTAAGTGCATCTGGATTTGAGGAAGTAAACTTCAAGCTTACGGCTACAGGAGATATGGGTGTTGGTCTTCATCGATACCTTGGTGAAAACTTGGCTGCACCTAAAGAGCAACAGTTATTTGTGTTTTCCGGCATTCCTAGTAAAGCGAGGTAAAAAATGTCTATTCAAAACACAGTGTCAACTTGGGAAGAAGTTTTAGAAACTGCTAGAAAAAATACCTCTGCGCGTAGGGTAAAGAGGACAGGACAATCTCCTTCTACTGCACCAATACCTAGCAGTTTAGATAAACTTCCGCCAAACACAGAACCGTCAGTCTTGCTTTATCGAGATACTAATTCCTGGTGTCCTTTCTGCGAACGAGTTTGGTTTGCTCTGGAAGAAAAGGAAATTCCCTTTGCAACGGAGTTTATTGATTTAAGTAATAAACCTAAATGGTACACTGACCTAGTTCCCACAACTCTTGTCCCAGCAGCCAAAATTGAGGGTAATTTAGTATATGAATCTAAAGATATTCTCTTAGCTTTAGAAGAAAGGTTTCCACATCCAGCATTATTGCCTGAGAATTCAGAGGAAAACGCTGTTGCTAGGCAGTTGGTTGAAGAAGCTGAGACTAACGGTTTTAGAGAGGTTGCTTACAAATTTCTGAGAGAAGCACCTGTAGATGCTGATGAATTGGCAAACTTCCAAACAGCATTTGAGGCGAAGTTAGATGAACTTGAGCAAGCTTTGGCTAAATACCCCGGCCCCTACTTTCTCAGTACATTTAGCTTAGTAGACATTCTGTATAGCCCCCATTTAGATAGATTGGCGGCTAATTTACCTGTGTATCGGGGATATCACCTTAAAGGAAATCCTCGCTTTCCTCGAATTAATGCTTGGTTTGATGCACTTAATCAGCGTCCTGCTTATCACAGGGTGAAGTCGGATAATATCACCAATAATTTACTGTTGCGTCGCAGATGGGGTGTAGAACCGATTGGAAATCCTTTACCTCTGGATGTGGCAGATAGTGAGAAAATTCAATATCGTGCCGAAGCGGCTGAGAGATTGAGCGATAATCGGGAAGTTGCGATCGCAGATATTATCAAAAATTCTGGAGTCCAAGCAATAGCCGCAGACGGTGATTTTACCACAGTTAAGGACGCTGTTGATTTTCACCTGCGACAACTAGCTGATTATCTCATTCATGGCAATGGTGCAACTTTACCAGGTGGAAGGACTGGTGGTAAAAATAGCAGCGTTGATTCCATCTTCGCTGCTGTGGGTGCTATTACTTTCGCATATTTAAGAAATCGCATCTGCGCTCCTCGTGATATGAGCGCTGGTGCAGCAACGGCGTTTCGGGCTGCGATCGATAAATTGTTGACTTCTGTTTATTAATTTTGTGGGCGTTGCTGAAGGCTGGATGCGATCGCCCTCACTTGCTCCTATAGCAATGAAATCGAACAGAGTTTGCAATTCCGACGAGTTAGCTGTGATAGGAGCCGAAAACTGAATATCCTACTCAAGGGGTTTAAAATCTCATATACAATAGGTGTTTGTGTTGGGCTAACAGTCCCCCTTACAAAACGTAACTGTTTAATCATATCTGCAAAATGATTTAGATAAGATTACAGGCGTTGCATAATTGCGGGATGATTTCGCAAGTTATAAAATCTCCCCCCCTGCCTGCCTAAATTCATCCCTCTGTTCTGCAACGCCAGATTACAATAAGTGGGCTACGTATAAAGTAGTTAAGTAACCTTTAGTAATTTGTCCATTGAACTTGGTATTAATTAATTCAGCGATCGCATCAAAAAAACGCGCTTTTGTAATGCGATCTAAATTTATATGACCGGAGTAAGTATTTAAGAGATTGAGATAACTTGCACTGTTGTATGTTGCATCCCATCGATAAGAGCGATAAATTACTTCACCAAACAAACCTGTTTGCTCAATCTCAGCTGTTTTATTAAAGACTTTCTGCTCGTGCAAAGGAGGCTCATCGTCTTTAACCAGTTGAGGAGCTAAAGTTTGATATAGCTCCTGTACTTCTTCAAAGAAGCCATTACTAGCATCACTATATACGTGTTCATTCCAAAATAGCGCGATCGCTCCTTCAGATGTGAGGGCAAGATCCGTTTTTTTGTAAGCAATACTTAGGTCAAGCCAGTGGAAAGCAGTCGCCGAAATCACTAAATCAAAAGCATTTTCTTGGATCGCCCAATCCTCAAAAGCGATGTTACGCACTTCTACTTGCGGATAAGCAGCCAGATTTTTTTGGGCAACCGTAGCAAGATTCTCACCCAACTCAATACAGAGTATACGATAACCTCGGCGGGCAAAGGGCACAGTTGCCTGACCAGTACCACAACCAATCTCTAATATCCTTCCGTTTGGAGTGATTTCTGAAAGAGACACCACATCGTCAAAAAGCGCTTCTGGATATCCTGGTCGAACTTGGTCATACAACAGTGCTACTCGATCGAAAGTGGTTCTTAACTGACTTCTTTCATCTGTCATTGAATTTTAGATTTTCATATTGATTCATAGTTAAGTAGGATGCGCTTATATAAATTAGCTCTAGTCACCACCAAGATTTGCGGTGCATAACGAGAACACCGATAATACACCCTACGAAACTGTTCCTCGTTTCCTTTTCCCCAATTACAAATTCCGCTTGAACTGGGGCAAAGTACAAGCTCCGTCTAGTGTCTTTCCCCCTGCCCCCTGCTCCCTTGCCTCTTTTGACTGCAAATGCTCAGGGCTTGATTTCTGCCGGGAGTATAGCAGCATATTCTTCAGGAGTAAGTGTTACATCCTTGACATTAATCTTTTTAGTGATGAATTTTTGCTTATAGAACAAGTCAGATATCTCTTGCTGTCCTGCTATAACCTTATCGGTAATCGGTCTGATGCCAAAACGCCGACGCTTGACTATTGTTTCTAAGGTTGGTAAATCAAGCTTGGTATCACGCCCGACAATTTCGGCAACTTCTCGCGTATTTGCTTTAGACCAATTGCCTAATTTGTAGACTTCTTCAAGGACAATTTTTATTAGCTCAGGGTTCTCTTTCACGAAGCTACGTGCAGCTATCCAATAGCCTCCTTGGGTTGAAAGTCCTTTAGCATTACGAAGAATCCGAACTTTTTCCGTTCTCTGAAATATAGCCAGGTGGGGGTCACTTAGCACAGCTGCATCAATGCTCTTACGCGATAATGCTGCACGAGTTTCTGGAGCTATCAGATTGAGATGTTTGACATCTTTTAGCTCTAGTCCTCCTTCTTGTAAAGCTTTAACCACAAAATATTGACTAGCAGTAGCTCTTTGAAAGGCAATTCCCTTACCTTTTAAATCAGCTATAGTTTTGATGGGGGAGTCTTCCGGTACTACGATCGCCGAACCTTCACCACTACCCGGTATAGTATTAGCAAGAAGAACAAAGGGAATACCAGTTGCTTGAGCAAATATAGGTGGAGTTTCACCAACAGCACCGACATCCAAACTGCCGACATTTATTGCTTCTAAAAGCTGTGGCCCAGCTGTAAATTGCGCCCACTGCACTTGAATACCCAAGGGATTCAAGCGTTTCTCTAAAACTTGTCTACTTTTGGTGATATCCGCAGCAGTAAAATAGCCAATTCTTAATAATTTTGTCTTAATGCCACTAGGAGCTGCAACTGCTGCCTTTTCTCGTGTATCTGGTGCTTTACAACTTACTAAAGTTGTGGAAAGAGTAAATATTCCAGCTACTAATAAAATTAGAAAGTTGCGTTTTCTAGATATTGCTACCATGATGTATTACCAATTTTCTGGGGTTTAAAATACAGGCTTTAATTAAAAAACTGATTTTGGAATGATGTAAAAGTTCAAGATGGGAAATTTTTTATTTTGCGGTTAGACTTTGTTTGCTAACTCTCTCATCTAAATAATCTACTGCAACCCGACCAAGTTACAGTAGATTATAATTGCACGAACTCTACCACAAGCTAATTTAAAAATCAAGCAGCGAGGATGACGGTGCTATTGATGCAAGTGGTAAAAAAAAGAAACAATAGGTGTGATACTAGCGCGATCGCAGCTTACACCAAACTAGTCTGGAAGAAGCGATTAGCAGGGCGTGCCAGTCCCAGATTTTCGCGCAGCGTCTTGCCCTCGTACTCTTGACGAAAAATCCCACGCTGTTGGAGTTCTGGCACAACCTTATCTACAAAATCGTTCAACCCTTCAGGAAGATAAGGGAACATGATGTTGAAACCGTCAGATCCTTCCTCTGTCAGCCATTGCTCCATCTCATCGGCGATGGTTTGGGGTGTACCAACGAAAGCCAGTCCGCCATAACTGCCAACACGTTGCGCCAGTTGTCGAATCGTCAAATTCTCGCGTTGCGCTAAGGCTATTACTCTTTCTCGTGAAGAGTGACCAGCGTTAGTCGGTGGGATTTCTGGCAAGGGGCCGTCTGGATCAAAACCTGAAACGTCGTAGCCAAGCGCACTATTTAAGCTGGAAATTCCACTGTCATAATGTACGAGGCTATCTAAATAAACACGCTTTGCCTGTGCCTCGGCAACGGTTTCCCCCACAACGACTAAAGCACCTGGAAGGATTTTTATACTGTCTGGGTCACGTCCAATTGTCCGCGCCCGTCCCTTAATGTCTGCAAATAAAGCTTTGCCAGCTTCCAGATTACCCGCAGGTGCAAACACAGCCTCGGCGGTTTCGGCGGCTAATTGCCGTCCGGCTTCGGATGCGCCTGCCTGAACGATTACCGGCCAGCCTTGGACAGGTCTGGCGATGTTCAATGGCCCTCGCACCGAGAGATATTTTCCCTGATGATTCAGAACGTGAAGCTTTGCAGGGTCAAAATAAATCCCGGCTTCCACATCTCGAATAAACGCATCGTCAGCAAAGGAATCCCAAAGACCCGTGACAACATCATAAAATTCTCTAGCCCGCCGATAGCGTTCATCATGCTCTATCTCTTCTTCTAATCCAAAGTTGAGCGCTGCATCTGGATTGGCTGTGGTGACGATGTTCCAGCCAGCGCGACCGCCACTAATATGGTCGAGAGACGCGAAGCGGCGAGCGATGTGGTAAGGCTGGTCATAGGTCGTGGAAGCGGTGGCTACTAGCCCAATGTGTTCGGTGACACTGGCGAGGGCAGAAAGCAGGGTAAAAGGTTCAAAGGATGTGACAGTATGGCTGCGCTTGAGTGCGTTGATTGGCATATTCAGCACCGCTAAGTGGTCAGCCATAAAGAATGCGTCAAACTTGCCTTGCTCTAATTTCTGGATGAATCGTTTCAGTGCTGGAAAGTTAAAATTAGCGTCAGGCAAAGCCCCAGGATAGCGCCAAGCGCCTGTGTGTATGCTTACTGGGCGCATAAAAGCACCTAGTTTTAATTGCTTCGATCTGCTCATCAGTCCTCCATATTAATGACATAGATTGGGTGCAATAAATTTTCAATTTCTGGTAACATATTGCAAAAAATAATTGAACCAAGAATACAACACAAGCCTCCAAAAATTAAAGCATTTGTTGCATTAAATATACTTGCTAATCCACTTATAAATAAATTGCCAAATGGAATGATTCCCATCACGGACATATTATATATACCCATGAGCCGACCTCTTTTTTCATTATCTGATATTATTTGTAAAACAGAATTACTAGATGAATACTCTAAAATATAGCTACAACCTATTATTGGAACTATCATTAAAGAAAACCAAAAGCTTCTCGACAATGAAAAGGTAATTAATGCTATACCAAATATAGCCGGAGCAAAGGCAATAATTTTACCAAGCCTAACTAAATTTGTTTGGGAACTTAAATAAATGCCACCACATAATGCCCCCAGTCCTGACGCTCCCGTTAATAAACCCAGAGTAGTGGAATCTCCTTGAAGAATTTGAATGGCAAAAACAGGCATAATTCTTAGATACGGCATTCCAAAAAAACTGAGTAATGCTATCAATAGTAAGATTGAGCGAATAGGCAAAAAATTATAAGCATATGTAAAACCTTCTTTTAAATTCCACCAAATGTTATTTTGATAATTCCGGCGTACTATTGTTAGTTTGTTAATTTTAATTGCTAATAAAGCTGTAATGATAGTAATGTAACTAATACCATCAATTAAAAAACAATGTCCAGGAGAAAGACTAGCAATTATAATTCCTGCGATCGCCGGAGCTATAATCCGCGAACCGCTAAGTAAAGAAGAATGGAGAGCGGTTGCATTACTAATGTCTTCTTTAGTTTCAATTATGTCCATTATGAAAGCATAGCGAGCAGGTATCTCAACGCTACTGAGTAAACCTTGTAATATACTTGCACAAATTATCTGCCAAATACTGATTATTCCTCTGAAAGCAAAAATTGCTAAAGCTAACGAGAGAATCATCATGATAAATTGCGCAGTAATTAAAATATTACGTCGATTAAACTGCTCTATCCAAATACCAGCTAAAGGGCTAACTATTAAATTAGGAACCTGGCTCAGAAAACCAATTAAGCCCAGTAAAGCTACTGATTCTGTTTGAGAATAAACTAGCCATGCACAGGTAGTTTCTGTCATAAAACTACCAATCATAGATAAACTTTGACCAGCAAAAAATAGACGGTAGTTTCTAGACTTAAAAGATTGCAAACTCTGGGTCACACTCATATTGAGTAGATACTTATAATATACCTAAGGACATCTTTGCTAAGACGACGGTATGAAATAGTAATGGCTTAACAGCTGCAATAATCTCGATAGAGTTTGTGGCTTCTGCCATCTATTTTTGCACCTAGAATAAATATACTGCAAATCGGTAGGCTTATAGTAGTAAACTATGAGATTTGCATAGGTGAGGATAAAAAACACTATGGTAAATCTATATATATCAGGGTTTTCGTGAATTGAATTTATAAGTGGCATTAAAAAAGGAGGCAGTTACTAACCACCTCCTGACAAATTAAAGCTTGGATGGACTGAGAAATGCTTTGACAGCAGCCTAGAAACTTTGCTAACTGCGGCTCAAAAACATAATCAAGACCACTCCCAGGATAATCGATCCACCGCCAAGGATGAATGACCAGAAGCGATGGTAACTGTTGACGATAGTGCCATTTTCGCTCTGGAGTTGAATTAAATCCATCCAAGGCGCAACACCTCGACGGAACCAACCTACAGCGCCAACTTGTTCGCCTATCAAGCTTTGGACTCGCTTCATCCCAAACAGGAAATTGCCGATAGGGCCAAAGCGTGAGGCGTAATGCAGATAAAGCATTCCGCTACGATCTTGAATTTTTAAATCGGAACCAAATTTATAACCAGCGTCGCCACGACCAATAAGTTGACCTTCAAGTTTTGCAGGTTGTCCGCGTAACGGACTGGCATAAGGGTCTGACATCAGGGTGAGAATATCGGTTTTTGGTGCTTGCTTGTAGTCGGGGAACATCACCAAAGCTTTGATGAGAATTCCGATTCCTAAGCCAATTAGTGGCGCACCCAATACTAAACCTGTGTTTGGCGAACTTGACAACAAAATCACACCTATTACTAAGCCAGCGAAGAAACCAATTGTTTCAGCACCGTACAATACAACATCTAAAAAGAAGTTGCCGTAAAGCCTACTTCTATTAAGAGTTTTTCCTTCTCCAATAACTCGCCCCATATCAAACTCAGTCGGTAAACCCAATTGTTCGGCATAGTTGCTCAATGCACGAACTCGTTTCCCTGTCAAGGGATGAGTGGAATTTAACTCCATCCACCAGCCCCAAGGGTTAAACATATCCCACAGAAAGACGCGACCGATTTTTTGGGTATCGGATGCAATGCGGTAGGCGGTTCCTGTGGAAGCGGCGGCTTTATGGTCATATATACCCAAGGCGCGAGTTCCTTCAATTAAACGGCTAGGTTCTTGTGTGCGCGAACCTTCTTCTAAAATTCCATAAGCAATCTTCACCAAAGCGCGGGACAATCCATTGGGATTACCCGTACTTTCGGCTGCAAAGTGGTCAGCAAAATATTCTCGTGTGCGGGAGAGGTACAGCACTAGATAAGTACCGACGACATAAAACACGTAGGCAACTAGGGCAGCAGTTTGCATCGCATCTTTGATTTTGCTATCACCACCACCACGCCCAAATCTTCTGGCTGTACTGTAAATCAGGTAACAAATTTGAACTAAAGTAGAAGCTACTGTCATCACTGCAAAGTCCCAGTGGACGATGTGCCCCAGTTCGTGAGCGTAGACGGTAGCAATTTCGTCGTCATCAAGGTATGTGAAAAGTCCCTGACTGACGACTAAACGGGCGCTGTTCGGTAATGAGCCATAAGTAAAAGCTGTGGGGTTTTGGTCGTCAATAATTCCCAAACGCGGCGTTTTCAGCTTTTTCTGCTCGCAGACTTGGCGAATAACTTTAGCTGTCTCTGGGCTGAGGGTTTCAACTTCTGCCAACTCTACCCAGCGAGTTTGGTAAAGCCAGCCTTGGGTTAAGTCCATGATGAATGGAGATATGAAAAAGGCGGCGATATTAAAAACTAGGGTAATACCAATAGCGATCGCTAATCCTTGGAGTGGATTATCGCTACCCAAAATAAATACTAAGCTCAAACCTAAAGCCAACACCATGCCAAACAGCAAGGTCATGGTGACACCAGAAGCTAACGCCAAACTACCACCCACTCCCCCCATCGCTAATTTCATCCCAGTCGTAGCAGCGCGACCAGCTTTTCGGCTAACGTTAGATGGTGTTTGGCCCAAGGATTGATTGGCTTGTTCTGCCCAACTGCGAACCTGGGGATTTTCGCTCATGATTAGCTTTTGACACACGGCCTTGGCTTTTTCGGTTTCGCCTATGGCTTGATAAGCTTTCATCAGCCACATCTGTGCTGAAAGATAATCTGAGGAATTGTGTTCAGCGCAATCGCGGCAGAATTGTTCGAGTAATTCAGCCGCTTCTTGATAACGTTTTTGGTTTAAGGCATTTAACGCAGATTGCAATGACATAGGATCTCCCTACTAAAGGAGTGGTATTTGATCTATCAATACTCAATAGATCCAGCGATGTCACTGCAATTTCGTAAAAATTTAATTAATAACAGTATAAAATATCTACTTAAGTAAAAGACTAGAGAAACATATATTACTATATCTCTCTAGCCTGGGGAACGCATAAATCATGTTTAAGACTTTCAAATAAAACCTGTAATAATACTTATAATATTTTTGCTGCGGTAAACTTACTACCTTTTTGTCCGTGTTGATATTTAGAGAATACATGTTTTCAACCCAGCCTTACTTCACCCGATTAGAGTAATTATTGATTACCCAAATGGTTCACCCGATTGGAGGAAGACGAATGATGAACATAACCTGAGATTGATAAGATGAGGAAAAAGTAAAGATTTGTACTATGACTATTTTTGATATTGCTTCTCCCCTAACTGCGATCGCCGGACAAACTCGCCAAGCTGCAAGTAAGCTAGCGATTCTCTCCACTGAGGCAAAAAATCAGGCACTTGTGGCGATCGCGCAAGCTTTAGAATCAGCTAGAGATGAAATTTTACAAGCAAATGTTGCTGATTGTAAAGCTGCTACTGCCGAAGGAATTCCTCAACCACTTTATAAGCGCTTGCAGTTGGATGAACATAAATTAAGAGATGCGATCGTTGGGGTACGAGATGTTGGTAAGCTAGCCGATCCAATTGGTAAAGTGCAGATTCACCGCGAACTTGACACTGGCTTAGTTCTGAAGCGTATCACCTGTTCTTTAGGTGTTTTGGGGATTATTTTTGAAGCCCGTCCAGAGGCAGCGATTCAAATTGCTTCCTTAGCAATCAAATCGGGAAATGGTGTGATTCTTAAATGCGGAAAGGAAGCAGTACGTTCTTGTGAAGCGATAGTTAAAGCTATTAAACAAGGATTATCGCAAACTGCTGTTAATCCAGATGCGGTACAGTTGCTCACAACTAGAGAAGAAACTCTAGAACTTTTGAAATTAGATAAATATGTAGATTTAATTATTCCTAGAGGTTCTAATTCCTTTGTCAGATTTGTACAGGAAAATACTCGGATTCCGGTACTAGGTCACGCCGACGGAATTTGTCATCTTTATATAGATAAAGCCGCCGATATTTCTAAAGCAGTTCCGATTACCGTCGATGCTAAAGCACAATATCCTGCTGTTTGTAATGCAATTGAAACTTTGCTAGTTCACCAATCAATTGCTACAGAATTTTTACCAAAAGTTGCTAAGGCTTTGGAAGAACGCCATGTAGAATTAAGAGGCGATCGACACACCTTGAAAATTTTACCTAACATCGTACCTGCAACAGAGATAGACTGGGAAACAGAATACAGCGATTTTATTTTATCGATAAAGATTGTAGACTCTATAGAAGATGCGATCGCACATATTAACGAATATGGTTCTCGTCATACCGATGCCATTATCTCTGAAGATTCAGTATCTGTTAAAACTTTCTTTGGACTGGTAAATTCAGCAAATATATTTCACAATTGTTCTACCCGCTTTGCTGATGGCTTCCGCTATGGTTTCGGCGCAGAAGTGGGAATTAGTACGCAACAAATGCCTCCCCGCGGCCCCGTTGGTTTAGAAGGATTAGTTACATATAAATATCAAATGACTGGCAATGGTCATATTGTAGCTACTTACACTGGGGCGAATGCTAAAGCTTTTACTCATCAGGATTTAGTGTAAAAGATTCTCCAAATTATGGGCTTTAGTAACGCTAAAAATACACCGATTTATCCGGTGTATTTTTATCGTTACTAGTTTATTTAAGTTATCAAAATTTTTAATTGAGACATGGCATCAATTATCATTTAAAAAAACTATCGTTTATGTGAGTTGTCAAACGTTTTAATTGGGCCATGCCATCGATCATCATTTAAGAAAACCTCTTTAAAGGCTCCATTAGTGTATTGACTAATTACTTTACCCCAAAAAGCTTGTGCGCCTAAGTTCAAAGCAGTCTGCCGTACTTCCCAACAGCCGGGAAACTGGTTGAAAATGTGAGTAGCTACCTGTTCACCAATACCCTGACTTCGATATTTTTTGAGGATAAAGAACTCAGCAATAGACATAGCATTGTTATCTTGATAAAGATAGGTGTGCTGATTAATAAGTATAAACCCTGCCAGTTTCTCGTCAACTTTAACTAGAAATGGATGTCGCTCAGGTTCTGTCCAATAGTAATCAAGATATTGATAACCAAACAAGCCGCAGCTATCTACATCTTTAGCTTCTATCTCACTCAGGTCATACTGGTATAGTTCCATTAAATTACACAGCACTGACTTCTGTTGTTGAGTAGCTTTTACCACTTCGATTTTCATAAAGCATCTACGATACTGAAACTAAAACATAATAAGCGCCAACGATTTGAACAATATCTCACATGCTAATTGGGAAGCATTGAAATCGATGTCAGATGTCGATGTTGATTATTCTGAATATTCCATTATTAAACGATGAGTTTTTCGAGAAGGCAATGTTGAGATTGCCAGCAACTGAAGCACAGAACTTAATTCAGATTGATCCAGATATGATAGCTTGGTTTCAATTCCAGGGTGTCGAACACAAAACACTTATCAATTCTCTCTTGCGTCAACATATCAAATCTTTGAGACGAAGCGATCGCTTCAAGAATCTTGACTCGAAACGGTTAGTTCTAGAGTTAACATTAACCTATCAGGCCAGTTACAAAAAAATAGATTTGGCATGAGTAGCAAAATATCCAAGGTCGGTATTATTGGTGCGGGTAATGTGGGTGCAAATGTAGCAAATGCTTTAGTGCTACTCGGTAAATGTGTAACAGTCGTCCTTTTTGACCGAACTTTATCAAAAGCTGAGGGGCAAGCATGGGATATTGAAGATACCATTCCTTTACTTAAAGACATGGAAATTATAGCGTCAAATCAGTATGAAGATTTAGCTGATTCTGATGTGATTGTCGTGACTGTTGGGGTGCGGCAAAAAGAAGGACAAAGCCGATTAGATATATTGAACGATAATGCAGAGATTGTGCGTTCGACGATGAAAGAATTGGATCGAGTTGCACCGAATTCAATCGTACTTATCGTTAGCAATCCAGTGGATGTACTAACACGGATTGCGATCGCCAGTTCTACTAGAGCAGAAAACCTAATTTTGGGTTCGGGAACCGTTCTTGATACTGCTAGACTAAGATATCAACTTGGTAAGCGACTGAACGTTAGTAAACAAGATGTTCGTGTTTATGTGATTGGAGAGCATGGAGACAGTGAGTTTGTCGTTTGGTCTAGTGCATTTATTGGGGGAATTTTGTTAGCTGAATTTCCCATACCACAAGGAGCAACGCTGGAAGAAATTCAGCAAGAGTACGCAGAGTTAACCCGTAAACGAGGTTATAACATTTCTAAACGTAAAGGAAATACTAGCTATGGCATATCAATAGTAGTTTGTCAGTTAGTTGATACCATTCTGCGAGATGAAAAGCAGATATTTCCAGTATCGGCCAGAGCAGATTTTAACTATGGAGTTGGCAGTGAAGTTGTTCTTGGACTTCCATGTATCATTAGCTCCCAAGGTATTGAGCGCCAACTGGTGTTACCAAGAAATGCTCATGAACAACGCTTATTAGAAGAGTCAGCCGCCAAACTGAATGAAGCCTACAATTCTTTGGATAATTAAAATCAACTTAAATAGTCTGTTTAAAAACTTCCTTTTTTGAATGTCAAACTAAGGCTTTAAGTAAAGCTTGAAGCTTAAGTTGCACCTCTGCAAACTCTTTGTCAGGATCGGAGCCAGCCACGATACCAGCACCAGCATACAATCTGGCGCGATCGCTAGATTTAAAGGTAAAAATGCGATCGCTCAGATACGTTTACTACGTGTTTCATAGTACCTTAAACTACGGACTCCGCCCCAAATCGCACCTAGAATGATTCCAGCCTGAATAAAACACACCCGAACAAAAAATAACTCTAGCCCCATCATCGCTAGACTTAGGCCACTCAGATCAGGATTTGAATACCTTGGATCAGTGAGTTTCCATTTATACCATAACCACCCCAGACAAAAGCCAGCAATAGCACCTAGTAAAGCAACAATAAATGACCACAAGAACGTTAATAATGCATATTCAATTGAGTCTAAACGCCATGTAGCAACAAAAAGAAATATTGCTGCTGTAAATGCTGCAACTATTACTGTTAATAAAATTATAATTAACATTAATGTTAAATTTACTTACTATTAAAGTGAGAATTCCTTAATATTTTAGCAGCGAATTTTGGTAAACATCTTTAGCTGGCATACAAGATTAGTAATTAACTTTAAACTAATGCTTTCAATAACGCCTGAAGCTTCATCTGCACCTCTGCAAATTCCTTATCAGGATCGGAACCAGCCACGATACCAGCACCAGCATACAATCTGGCGCGATCGCTAGATTTAAAATTTATGTAACAGCAAAATCAGTATACTTTCTTACTTCAGTAGGTTGAAAGGCTAGAACGATACGATCTCTAGGAATGCCGACACTGACGAATTCGTTAGCAATACCATCTTCAGTACCATCTCTTTGAATCCAAATTTTATCGTTGATAATATCAACGTGGACAAGGCACCCATGTACTCGTTGTTTGTTTTCCCAGCCAAGTGTGAGTAGTAGGTAATGGTTTGCATTTTCATCAATAATTAGCTGTCTTTCTAGTTCTCCATGAGCGTAAGGAAGTTGGGCATATTCAGTTAATATTTTTTCAATTATTTGGCGATAATTATCTAAGGTATCCATTTTAGAATCACCTCTAGTTCTGAATCGAAGACGAGTAAACAAAGACGCTGATTTTCTATCAATATCTTACCAATTGGTTCTTGAAATAATTCTAAGTATGTTTGTTGACGAATAGCAAGATACAAGCGGCGGTCTGGTTATAAGCGACTGAGAATATCGTAGTATAAAATATATTGTCCCAGAGCCTTTTCTAAATCGGTTACTGGAGAAGCACCGATAAAGCTTTTAACTTCTACTGCTATTTTCTGTCCGCTTTTCTCTGCTGCTATTAGCTTTTGGGCACCTAAATCAATATATAAATCTCTTGCACCCCATCTTAAGATAAATGGATCGTTGGTAATATGCCAACTCTCTTTTTCAAGAGCGTTTCTAACAGAATTGTAGTAAATATCTTTAGCTGGCATACAAGATTAGTAATTAACTTTAAACTAAGGCTTTCAGTAACGCCTGAAGCTTAAGCTGCACCTCTGCAAACTCTTTGTCAGGATCGGAACCAGCGACGATACCAGCACCAGCATACAATCTGGCGCGATCGCCATCAATCAATGCTGAACGAATTCCCACAATAAACTCACAGTTACCCTGAGAATCTATCCAACCCAGAGGTGCAGCATATAAACCTCTCTCGAAGCTTTCATAACGACGAATTTCGGCACAAGCTACATCTTGTGCTGCACCTGCAACGGCTGGCGTAGGATGCAATTGTCCGACAATCTTCAATGGGTGTATGTCAGCGGGAACCATAGCACTGATTGGTGTCCATAAATGCTGGATATTCGATAATTGTCGCAATCGGGGTGCTAATATTTGCGGTAATAAGCCTAGTTGGCATAGTCGTTGTGTAATGAAATTAAGCACTAGGGAATGTTCATGCTTTTCTTTTTCACTATTTAGTAAGCGATTGGCATTAGCTGCATCTTCAGCAGGGGTTTTACCTCGTGGTGCAGAACCAGCTAAAGCATCAGTGATTAACTGTTGATTATTAATACTAATTAATCTTTCTGGACTTGCACCAATAAAATTTTGTCCTTTGCCATTACTTGTAGAAAAAATATAACAATTAGGATGATTTTGTCTAAGATTATTTAAGGATTTAACTAGGCTAAAGTGGGTGCTTGATTTTACATCTAATATATCTGCTAATACAATTTTGCTTAAATGACTAGACTGAATTTTTTCTAAAGCAGATACTACTGAACGTTTAAATTGGGCAGCATTTGTGAGAGATTTTTTATATAAGTTTCTAGAAAAATAATCAATATTAGTAGAGTAATTTTCTAAAGTTTGGATAAATTCAATTTTATTTTGAATTTTCTCCAACAATCTTTCAATATTTACATTTTGATTGATAATTATATTTGTTACTAATATGCAACGCTGATTTTTTACGGCTACTTGCCAACGTGGAAGAAAAATGGTAGCAGATGGAAATGGATAATCTACTTGGGCGTTTTTATCAAAAAAGCTGAAATAGCAAAAAAAGTGAGGCCCAGAAAAAGGTTGGTTTGCGTTACCAAAATTAATTATATTTTTTAGACAAGATTTGATAAAATATTCTGCTTGATTAAAACGGTCTGAGCCATCAATCTGTAATTTTGCTACAGCATCAATTGCTGCGATCGCTTCTCCTTTACCTCTGTCCTCAAAGTAAAAATTTATTTCATTTGCTTGTGTAAGTTTATCTAATACAAGTAAAGGGTCAACTAAATCAATTTCTTGGGAAACACTGACAATTTGTCTGCAATTATTTTTGACGCACTTTTCTTGCACTGCTACCAGAAATTGATATAAATCTTTGTGCTTTACAAAGAAGTTGCTACGACATGGTAAAACTGTCATGGATTTAACGATAGTAAATTTTTTTTAAGTTAACTTCCTAAAGTGTAATTAATCGTGGTCGTATTTTTACAGGTAACATATTAAGTTGCTATTTCACCAGCGTAGGGTTTGCCTTATTTGTGGTGTTCTCAGACTATGATAAGACAGTTTCAGCCTGAGACTGCAACGTGAGGGTGAGTATTAACAACACCAGGTTAACAAGCCATAGTAAAAGTGACAGTTGTTTGTATATCACCCATATCTAGCGTCTCTTTAAACCATAAAATCTCAAGTGTGAGTAATATTCCGGTAATTTAATTAATCACAACTGATGACTACCAAGCAAATTTTATATCCCAACACTAAGTTATGGATGGCAGCGATTAAACCGCCAATGTATAGCGTTGCCATTATGCCCATTTGGGTAGGAACAGCAGTAGCATTTGCCGAAACTAAAACTTTCAATACTGTAGTATTTTCTACTTTTGTAGCTGCGGCAATCTTAATTCTTGCCTGGGAAAATATCAGTAATGATGTGTTTGATTCCGAAACAGGTATCGATCAAAATAAGCACCATTCTTTGGTGAATTTAACAGGCAATAAGCCATTAATATTTTGGATAGGAAATTTGTGTTTAGGTTTGGGATTGCTGGGCATACTAGCGATCGCCTTTTGGCAACATGACCTAACTGTTATCGGCATTATTTTACTATGCTGTGGTTTAGGCTATACGTACCAAGGCCCTCCCTTTCGCTTAGGATATCAGGGTTTAGGCGAGATTATTTGCTTTTTTGCCTTTGGCCCCTTAGCAGTGGAGGCAGCATATTACAGCCAAACGCAAGCTTGGTCAATGACAAGTTTAGCAGCCTCAGTGATTGTCGGGATTGCCACAACCTTAATTTTGTTTTGCTCGCACTTTCACCAAGTTAAGGATGACATAGCCGCAGGCAAGCGATCGCCTATCGTCCGTCTCGGAACAGCAAAAGGGGCCAAACTCCTAGTTTGGTTCACTGCTAGCATTTATCCTCTCACCTTGCTATTTGTGCTATTGGGGATTTTTCCAGTTTGGACGTTACTAAGTTGGGTAAGTTTACCCTTTGCCTTAAAATTATGCCGCCACGTCCAAGAAAATCACAATCAGCCGGACAAAGTTAGTAACTGTAAATTCATTGCCGTAGCCGTGCATTTCTGGGCTTGCTTGCTGCTTGGACTGGGATTTATACTTTAGCAATTACTAATTGATGCGTTATCAATTTAAATTTCGTCCATATCAGCGAAGATTTTTGCGATCGCTTACCACCAATCACGGTAAGTGGGAGATTCGTGAAGGTGTTATCCTTCGTCTCACCGATGAAACTCTTAAAGTTGGCTGGGGGGAAATCGCCCCCATTAGCTGGTTTGGTTCCGAAACCATAGAACAAGCCTTGGATTTTTGTCGCCAACTCCCAGGAGAAATCACAGACGAGATAATTTTCTCGATCCCAGATGAGTTACCTGCCTGTCAATTTGGCTTTGAGTCAGCCTACGAGATGAGGAGTTGGGAATCGGGAGTAGGCAATGTGAACTGGGGAAGTAAATTCTTTTCAATGCCCAATGCCCAATGCCCAATGCCCAATGCCCAATCTTTCAGTGCCTTATTACCATCTGGGAAAGCGGCTTTAAATCAATTGGAAACTCTATGGCAGCAAGGATATCGCACATTTAAGTGGAAAATTGGTGTGGATGCGATCGCTGATGAACTAGAAATTTTTGACTCACTGATACAAACCTTACCAGCCTTTACCAAACTGCGATTAGATGCCAACGGTGGACTCAGTTATGAGGAAGCAAACTTATGGCTGCGGACTTGCGACAATCTCAAGGAAAATCCAGAACTACCCCTAGAAATTGAATTTATCGAACAACCGCTACCCGTTGAGCAATTTCAGCAGATGTTGGAATTGAGTACGAGTTATGAAACTGCGATCGCAATAGATGAATCTGTCGCCACACTTGGACAACTCGCCGCCTGTCATCAGCAAGGTTGGCGAGGAATTTTTGTCATCAAGCCTGGGATCGTTGGATCGCCATCTCGTTTGAGAAAATTTTGCCAACAGCATGAAATTGATACTGTATTTTCATCAGTATTTGAAACTGCGATCGGTAGACTTGCAGCACTCCAACTAGCGGCGGAATTATCCCAAAACAACAGGGCAATTGGTTTTGGCATCGACCATTTTTTTGAACAAGAAGAAACCTGGCTTCAAAGTTTATGGAACGACCTTTAAACTGTCTTAATAAACTAGCTCAAAATGATTGGCTAATCGGTTATGATAGCCATCAATTTAATCAAATAGCTCAAGAATTATATTTAGAATTAACACATATTTCAGAATGTGGAACACCACCAAAAATAATCTTAGCTGAACGCGAACCATTACGATTTTTAGCAAGCTTTATTGCTGCTTGTGCTGCTAACTGTCCAGTTTTCCTTTGTAACCCCGATTGGGGAACACAAGAATGGCAACAAGTCTTTGATTTAGTACAGCCAGACATCATTTGGGGAGAACTACTCCACTCTCCCACTCCTCTAATCCCAAGTACAGACACGATTAATTGCGTCTCTCACTCAGCACTAAGCACTAAGCACTCAGCACTGATTATGATTCCCACAGGTGGTTCATCAGGGCGGATTAAATTTGCCATCCATACTTGGGAAACTCTTACAGCATCAGTACAAGGATTTACAGAATACTTTCAAATCAAGCAAGTCAATTCTTTTTGCATGTTACCCCTGTATCACGTGAGCGGTTTAATGCAATTTATGCGCTCCTTCACTACTGGAGGTAAACTAGCTATTCTACCCTTCAAAGCAGTAGAAACAGGAGAAATGTTCAATATTAAACAATCAGAATTTTTCATATCTTTAGTACCAACACAGTTACAACGTATTCTAGAAAATCCAGAATTAACTGAATGGTTATCCCAATTTAATACTGTACTTTTGGGAGGTGCGCCAGCATGGAACGAACTACTAGAAAAAGCCAGATTTCATCGCATCCGATTAGCACCTACCTATGGCATGACAGAAACCGCCTCTCAAATTGCTACCCTCAAACCAGATGATTTTCTAGGCGGTAAAATAAGCAGTGGTCAAATTCTTCCCCATGCAAAAGTAACTATTCGCAACCACAAATACGAAATTTTAAATTCCAATCAAATCGGAAATATTACCATTCATGCTCAATCTTTAGCCCGTGGTTACTATCCGATAACCAGAGAAAATCAAACTGATTTCCAAGTAGATGATTTAGGCTTTTTAGACGAACAAGGATATTTAAATATAGTCGGACGTAACAGCGACAAAATTATTACAGGTGGAGAAAATATTTATCCAGCAGAGATTGAATCAGCGATACAAGCCACTCAAATGGTTGCCGATATTTGTGTCATCGGCATCCCAGATAAACGGTGGGGACAAGCCTTAACAGCGATTTACATTCCCAAAAAATCAGATACCTCTGCCTTAAAAATCCAAACTCTACTCAAAGACAAACTCAGCAAATTTAAAATCCCTAAATATTGGATTCCCCAGCAAAACTTACCCCGTAACTCTCAAGGTAAGATTAACCGCCAACAATTACAACAAATAGCCACAGAATTCCTCCAAAATCCCATCACATAATCTCTCTCGACCTTCTTCTCTCTGCGCCCTCTGCGTCTCTGCGGTTCGTCTCCAACCACTGAACTATCTCATCAGGTAATTCCTGTTTACTTCGACTACTGGCATCAATACAAACATGGCGAGTAATAGCCTTTGCAACTACCACCTCAGCCACTGTTACTTCATAAGTAATTTCAAACTTATCAACACCTATTTTTTGGGGAATTAAACTAATCAGTAACTTGTCCCCACCAAACATAGGGCGCAAAAAATCAACACTAGCATGAACAATAGGGAAAGCTACAGATGGATTAGTAAAAAAATCTTTGAGATTAATACTTGATGCTTCTAAAGATTCTTCATAAGCTTCATGACAAATACTCAAAACATTAGCAAAATAGACTACCCCAGCAGCATCAGTATCTTGAAAGCGAACAGTGCGGTTATAAGTAAAAGGCATTTTTGACAATTGAATTTTAAAAAAACAGTAGGATTATTGCCTACTCTACAAACTAATTTTATTGCAACTAAGTAAATCGGTGAGAAAAATTCTATTCTCCCAATTCTGAGTTTGTATCGAGATGTTTCGTCTTATCTAATGCTTTGGGGTGAGGAAAGGCGATCGCTTTTACATTGACTCCAACGGCGGAACCTCGAAGTCATTAAACGAGGAAACATTGTAAGACGAAGCGGCTATTGCCTTCACCACCTTACCGTCGAGAGTCAGCAAACTAGCACCTACCTGCTGTGAAAGTGCGACATAAGAGCCATCGTAGGCGGAGATTCCATAACTCAAGCTTATAGTAACTGCATCCGCCATCAAATCAGCTGTTGAAACAACACGCAACGGAAAAGCTTTCAGAGTAGCTAAATCTGTCTGAACCTCAGCAGCAGTGTACATCCTTGCACGGACATACTTCCAGAACGTGTTAGCACACTCAATGTAAAAAAGGTCTGGAACAAAAATTTCTGTCTGTGGATTGGCGAGATGACCGAAAAGTTGATTAACTTTGGCAGTTAGTGGGTCAGCAATAAAATACTTGATGCACACACTGGTATCTACCACGCATCTAAGAGGATTGCTCATCTATCGCGGTCTTCTCGAATTAGTTCAGTACTATCAGGTAATCCAAAGTCTGCTGGATTCAAGCGGTGGCGACGGCGATTAATTTCCTCTAGGAGTTTTGGGACATTTTTTCGCCTTTCCTCTTCCGTTGGCTGTGTTTTTGCCTGCAAAGCGTTCTGCAAGATTGTAATAACTTGAGCATCAATTGAGTTATTTTCAGCTTTAGCTAAGTGTTGTAGTTGTTCGTATAACTCATCAGGTATATTGAGCGCATGAATGGTAGCCATTGATTGACCTCCCAAAAGAATTTATTGGTAATGAATGGTAGCACGATGGCAGCAGGGGGAGAGGTTAGGGCGCGATCGCCTTTGGTTTGTCGGTGTGATCGCTTTATTATCTCTACTACCCACCTGTTTCTTAATCCTTCTCCTCTGATTCCTCTGACAGAGATTTTAGTGATGTTTTTCGTAAAACCCAATCAAGATAAAGTACAAGAATCTGCATTTTTAGAAAGTTGTTAGCACTTTTGATATTGGCATCACTCAGCACCCATTTACAAAACTTTTCCAGCAGTATTCCAACAACGACTTCAACAGACTTATTTATAACCAAAGGGATTAGTGTTTCTAGCATTGCGATCGCCTCAGTAACTTGACTGAGTTCAATGTCGCAATTTTATTTTGTAGTTATTTATCTGACTTACCTTGACTTAGCCTGACTTACACTGATTTAATTCCATATTTTGATAAAAACTTTGGCTACACTGGCTTATAAGTAATTGTGGGAGTGGTCAATGTCTATACCAGAGGACTTTCTTAAGCAACTGGAGCAATACAGTGAATTGTCGCACCGACAGAAAGAAGTCTTTCTGGAAATGTTCGGTCGTAGTAAGAATCGAGTCCAGGTAACTCAAGAATTAAACATTTCTGAAAGTAACCTCGGCACTTGTCTTACAGGCATTTACAAAAAATTTTGCATCACTTGTAATGGTCCTGTTAAAGAAAGCCGCTTACGGGAGTATCTGAGCAAAAGGTATGCACAACAAAAACCCTCTGGGCATTTAACTACAGATGACGTAAATGATTCTATTGATACTTTAGTGCAAGAAATCCGCAAACAAATCAAACCCTACATCAAAGAAAAGTGCGGAACCATGAAGGTATTAGATATGCCTAAGCCAATTGAGTTAACAGGAAAACAAGGTATTTACACAAATGTCAATATTTTGGAGGAAATAACAGGACGAAGACGACTAAAAGTTGCGGAACTAATGCAAAGCTCTGATCATGATAACTTTGAGCGACTTGGACTTAGCCGAGTAAAACAGAAACGAGTCTCAGGATTAGAGGTTGTACAGCGCTATAGTAAGTTGATGGTTTTAGGTAAACCAGGAGCAGAAAGACTATTTTTTTAAGCAAAAAACGACTGAATCATACATTGCTGATTTCATCCGTAACTTACGTGATGCTGACACAGATCCAGAAGTCTTGAAACTCGATAGTGAAGCCGTTTTAAAGTCTATTGAAGCACAGCATGGGCTACTAGTAGAACGAGCAAAGGGTATCTATTCCTTTTCTCATCTAACGTTTCATGAATATTTTGCTGCCAGAGAAATAGTTACTAATTCTGCCTATGAAACTTTGGTTGTTCATCTCACAGAGAAACGGTGGCGAGAAGTATTTTTGCTAACTGCTAGTATGATGCGAAACGCTGATAATCTATTGCAGTTAATAAAGCAAAAAACTGATAGATTATTAGTTATAGATGAAAAGTTACAGCATTTTTTAATGTGGCTAAATCAAAAATCTCTTTTTATTACAGCTCCCTATAAACCATCAGCCATTAGAGCTTTTTATCTGCGGAATGAATTTGACTGTATAACACTCTCCGATGATTTTCTGAATATTGATAGTAGAATTGACCGTAATTTTGAATTTATCGAATATGCTGAATATGACTTTAGCAAACTCTCTAGTTATGAAATATGTTTTCCTCTTGATAGCGCTCTTAGTTCTATTTTGAATAAAGCTCATATACTTTCTTCTTTATTACATAATTTACTTAATATAAATAGTAAGTCTTTTAAAGAAAGTTATAGTTATTTTCGTGACTATCAGCTTGATGAATGTTTTAATTTTATTCGCGATCACAAACTACATGACGAAATAAGCAAACTTAAAGAGGAATTACCTACATTAAATTCTCGTACAATACATTGCTTAGAATGGTGGCAAAATTATGGTCATAATTGGACTGTAAAGTTAAGAAAATTGTTGATTAAACATCGTAATATTAGACATGACTGGCAGTTTACTGATAGGCATATTGAATTACTATGTCAGTATTACAATGGAAATAACTTACTAATAGATTGTCTCAATAGCGATTGTTATGTAAGCCGGAAAGTTAGGGAAGAAATTGAAAATACTTTGCTGTTACCAAATAAAAATTAAACATTTATTAGAAGTTGATAATACAGCTACAAGCAGATAAGTCAGCCAAAATATAGTTAAATTTACCTGTGAAAAAAGATATTTGCGATCGCACTTTTACTTTTTCAGTTCGCATAGTCAAATTGTGCCAGTTTTTAGATGACAAACCAGGAGTAGCGCGAACCCTTGCTCAACAGTTATTAAGGTCAGGAACATCGATAGGAGCTAATGTAGAAGAAGCACAAGCTGCTCAAAGCAAAGCAGATTTTATCAGCAAGCTCATGATTGCACTAAAAGAATCCCGTGAAACCCGGTATTGGTTAAGGTTGCTCATTGCTACCGAAATAGTACCTCAATCAAAAATTAGTCAACTCCAATCCGAAGCCGAAGAACTAACAAAAATTCTTGGTGCCATCATTATCTCCACCAAAAGCCCCACCTAACCTCATCCCCCTCAATTTTTAATTTTTAATTTTCAATTTTTAATTCCTAAACGGAGAGGGGGAGATTCGAACTCCCGGAGGTTTTAGCCTCATCCGATTTCAAGTCGGACGCAATCGACCACTCTGCCACCTCTCCAATAAATCTGTCAAACTTGTGCTGATCCTAGTTCCAGACGCTATTCAAGCGCTTTTGTTAGTTAGCACTAAAGCTGACAGATAATACTATATCGTATCATCTACGCAGATTGCACTACTGGATGCGAATATCTACGACACAATACGCGATCGCTCGTACAAGATTTCCTCCTTAGCCACCTGGAAATCATTCCCCACCCAAACTAGGGAAACTTGCGAAACCACACCCGCCTCTAGGGTGACAATGGAAAAATTACGCAGCTTCTCGCCGTCATTTTCCACAATCCTGGGGACACTAGCCGCATTTAAGTAAATTGTTCCCTCTGGACTTCTAAAGATGGGCTTGCGCTGCACCTTCTTGGTATGGCGTAAATCTCGGTGCATGTGACCAAATGTCACCAGAGGAATGGTTTTACCAGCAGTCAAGGCTTGAGAAATCGCCTCGCCCAAATCTGGATCGCCAAAGTCGCCGCCAATTGGATGCCAGTCTTTGCCGCAGGGGTCTTCGGGGCGATCGCCTAATCCGCTAGGGCCATTGTGACCCAAAAATATAATTGTCTCGTAGGCGGCGCTTTTAACTGCTTTCACGATGCGATCGGCGGATTCTTCTAAACTCGTCACACCGTAACGTTCTTTACAGATTTCCGCGAATTTCCACTCTGGGCCACCCCAAGTAAAGGGACGACCCCCTACTACAGTTAAATTCCAAGCGGGAAAATCCAACTTACCGTAACCAACATGGGACGAGCCTAATAAATCGAGTTGTTCCTGTACCCAGTCTTCCTTAGAGCGGTCATAAGGAGCCTTTTTGCGTCCCCATTCGGTGGCGGTGTACCAGGCATCATGGTTGCCCATCACGGCTGCTTTGGGAATATCGAGAGATGCGATCGCTCTGACCACTTCCACCGATTCGTTGCCAAAATCCCCGACAAACAGCACTAAGTCAACACCCAAATGCTTGAGTGCAACGCCATCTTCCACTTCCCATTGGTCGTGAATATCTCCAACTACAGCAATTTTGAGGTTTATCGATTGAGTTTTCTGACTGGTCATGCCACTTTCCTTGCCGTCTATCTCCAGGATATGAAACTCAGCCCGATTTGGACACAACCCGAAAATATCAACCGTCCACTATTTTTGGTAAAAACTACTATAATTGAATCCACAGGACATACATTTGCAACATAAAGCACCCCTAAACTGTGTTTACTACTGCACTAGCTCAACGAGAAAACACCCAACTGGGTGTACCACTAGATTTGTTTGCCGCGATTCAGAGTCTCAAAAAAGAACTCAACGCCGTTATTTTGGCACATTATTATCAAGAGCCAGATATTCAGGATATTGCAGACTTTATAGGTGATTCATTACAACTGGCAAGAGCCGCCGAAAAAACTAATGCGGATGTAATTGTCTTTGCTGGCGTTCACTTCATGGCAGAAACAGCAAAGATACTTAATCCCGATAAATTAGTACTTTTACCAGATTTGGATGCTGGTTGTTCTTTAGCAGACAGTTGTCCACCAGAGGAGTTTGCAGCTTTTAAAGCAGCGCATCCAGATCATTTGGTAGTGTCTTACATCAACTGTTCTGCTGATATCAAGGCGATAAGCGATATTATTTGTACTAGTTCCAACGCTGTAAAAATTGTGCAGCAGATACCGAAAGAACAGCCAATTATTTTTGCCCCAGATCGGAATTTGGGGCGGTATGTGATGGAACAGACAGGACGAGATTTGGTGCTATGGCAAGGTAGCTGTGTTGTCCATGAAACCTTTTCGGAAAAGAAAATTGTTCAGTTAAAAATTGCCCACCCAGAAGCAGAGGCGATCGCACATCCAGAATGTGAAAGTAGTGTATTGCGCCACGCCAGCTTTATTGGCTCCACAGCAGCTTTACTCAAATATTGTCAAAATAGCCCCACGAAAGAATTTATCGTTGCTACAGAGCCGGGAATCATTCACCAAATGCAAAAATTAGCTCCTGACAAGCATTTTATTCCTGCACCGCCGATGAATAATTGCGCTTGTAACGAATGTCCGTTTATGCGGTTAAACACCTTAGAAAAGCTCTACTGGGCAATGAAAAATCGTACTCCCGAAATTACCATGTCAGAGGATATTCGCCTTGCTGCACTGCGACCAATGCAACGAATGCTGGAGATGAGCGTGTAACCAGTATTTTTTATCTAGATGGTAGAGACGCAGTTTTGTTGCGATCTCTACCGACAAGTTATTTTTTCCAATCACTTGCAATTTCTAAAACATAGTGCTAAGATTTTAAATCGTGAGACAAATCGGGTCGGTGTCCGAGTGGTTAATGGAGACGGACTGTAAATCCGTTGGCTAGCGCCTACGCTGGTTCAAATCCAGCCCGGCCCACCACTTACGAAGTTATAAGTTATAATGACTGGGTTAAGAGCAAAGCTCCCAGCATTGTAACTTACAACTAAAAAACAGAAGTTATCTTTTGCCCGTGTGGCTCAGTGGTAGAGCACACCCTTGGTAAGGGTGAGGTCACGAGTTCAATCCTCGTCACGGGCTTTTTGCAGAAATACTTAGCAGTGCTAAACTGACTTAATCTGCCTTAAAACTGCCTTAAGCATAGGACATTTTAAGGCGCCTGGCAATCATTCAAAGCCTCTTGGGGTAGACTGAGTTTTACCAAAGCCTACCTCCAGAATCCATCAGATACCTAGTAAGGCGATCGCCAAGGGTTAGATGGCATAAATGTACATAACGTAGATTACTCTAGACCTCTTCTTAGGCGTCAGTTTACCCCAATCACCCCCAATCTCATTGGGGTTTGATCTGTAGAAGTCATCCACCGTGTTGATCGTACCGTCCCAGTCCCAGCCAGCCGCTTCCATAGCTTCTAAGATTCTGTCGAGAACCTTTTCAACTACTGGAATATAGGTCTTACAAGTAGCTGGGGTGGATGCTGAGGAGGTTACTTGGGTTCCTGGCGTAACTTGGGTAATCTGTGTCATAATAGAGATTCCTTGGTTTTGTGGACATTACTAAAGGATTTAGAGCGCTTTTCTGACTGCAATCAGAGGGCGCTTATTGTTTTACGGTCATTAAGGAGTATTTTTGACGTTAGGCGCGAGTAGCTTGATAATCATGTAGGTATTAAGGGGTATCAGTTCGCCCACTTCTTGGCAGTACTCAAAATGTAGTTTTTTAAGTTCCTCATACTCCAAATCTTTAAACCTAACTGTTATCCCCTTCGACATTTGTTTCCTCCTTTTGATATAACCAATATAACTAATATAACTAGTGGTTACAGCAGTAATATCACTGTATTTTAGACGTATCTTAATAACTTAGGAGTACTAAGTAGTCTTTTGATAGTCATAGAAAAATCTCTCAGGATTCCTGGGAGATTAAGCGGATACCACAATGGTTATATTTTTACCAGATCAGATGGGAATATCAGGCAAATCCGGTCTGTTAATCATGTGCCCATAAGTTTTCATTACCATTGTAGTATCCGTGTGCCCTAGTAAGTAGGCCAGTCCGGTTAAGGATATATGCTGCTCTATGGCATGAGATGCCATTGTATGTCTGGTAGTATACGGTTGCCTATAGGATATCCCCTGAGCTTCTAAGACTTTCAACCAACACCTTTCACGGAAGTTGTCGGCATCTATCGTGCCACCTCTAGGTGCTGTAAATACCAAGGTATCCGGGGTGTCCCCAGGCTTCTTAAGGGATAACAAAAGTCCTCGAAGACCCTCAGACATATTAAGATATCTTATATTTCCCGTTTTAGTCTCTTTACGGATTCGAGTGTAGCCGTTACCTAAAAGGTCTTTAGACAGACTTTCCTTTATTACGATTTCATTTCTGGTGAAGTCTATGTGTTTCCACTGCAACCCAATAGCCTCGGATGTCCTAACTCCAGTGGCTAACAGGAACCGTACAAATGGGCCATAGTGCGGACAAAGGCTATCAAAGCCCTCTAAGATTTTCTTAATCTCTTCATTATTAAAAGGTTGGATTTCCTTGGCGACTTTCCTGGGTGGCTTAATGCCGTAGTAGGGGTTAGCATCCAAATAGCCTTTAGCTACTCCCCAGTTACAACAAGCCCTAATCATTCCCAGGCGATCGCGGTGCGTCCTGGGGGATAAATCCCATTGTTTGACCCATTTAGTATCTAATACTTTAGGGTTAACCTTGGCTATCATCTGTCGCACGTAGCGATAATGATTAGCCAGTGTACGCTCTGGAAGACCTAAAAAGTCCACCCAAAGATCCCAGAGGTCTACTAAATATTCCACCTTTGGGGCTTTAGGGATCAACCTATAACGGTCTAAGGTTTTATCAAAGTTATCTGCCAGGATATCATTTTCTATTCGGGTAGCGATCGCCTGTGCTGTTTTAAAATCCCTTTTGTTTTTATAGTCGCCCCCAGGTATGGGATTAAAACTATAACGCTTACCAGAAAAACTAAACTTTAGCTGAATACTTCCATTATTGTCTATGGGGTTAATGTTAATGTCCCTCATAATCTTCTGAGTCCTAAGCGCTCTTAAGAATCTCCCAGCCCATTTTGTAAGCCTTACATATTTTTAGAATAACTGCTTTATCTCCTGCGATCGCAACAAAAGACCCAAGATTTTATCTAAGGTCTTTGAGTACTTGGTATTATTACTAATGTGCTTAGGTGTGCTGGATGATGTCTAGTCTGGCTCAACGGCTTGCCATAATATAGTCCTAGCATTGCCATCTGACTCTACATAATCGACTTCGTAAGTACTACCGTCTATTAAGTTGACTTCAAATACCTCTGCGTCCCTGTAATCGTCGTCATCTAAGGGTCGTACCTCAGCAATCTGTTCTAAAGACTGTATTTCTACTTTGGAGCCGTCAGTTAGTGTAAACGTTACGTCTAATGTTTTCATATAAAGTTAACCTTAGCTTCCTTGGCTCTTAGTATATTGTAACCGATATTTATTAGCCTTGTCCACCTTGTCTAGTCCTTCCCTGAATAGCTTCTGGGCTTCCTGATGGGTTACTTCTCCCTTGGCTACTCTACGGTTTAGTTCCCCCAAAATCACATAGGATTCCCTACGGTAGATTTCAGTCCATGAACCTGGACGAAAAGTATCAGAATGCCAACGTCTACCAGAATCACCAAACTCAGGTAATCTATAGCTCCTTAACTTGAACTCGCTAGCGTCTACATCAATACCCATAGGGTGATTAGCTAAGTACATCTTCCTGTTACTAATATCGTGTAGTCCCCCAGGCAGCACCACAAATGATCGCTGTCCCTTATCCGCAGGGTTTAATACCCAATCCTCAACAGTTCTACCCGATTTGGTCTTTTTGGTTTCCCTGCTTAGGATAGCCTGTGTCTGTGCCTTAGCCTCATCTAAGGTTATTTTGCCAGACTCATAATCTTTAACAACGGTGTCTAAAGGTACTTTAGCCCACTGATGGACGTGGTGTTGCTGCATCTTGCCATAGCCTTTAGGAGTTAGAGTCTTGTCCACTTTGCCGTGATATGTGGGGAGCCAGTCAGGTACAGTGCTATCCTTAGTCTCTACTTTGGTCATGTACTTAGCTAACCCGTCAGCTAGTTGCACGGGGGTCATAGAAGCCAGTCTGGGCGATAACGATGGAACACCATAAATCCTATCCCTCATATACTCGTGCATATTGGTGTTCCGGTTGAGAACTACCTGTTTACCATCTACTTCTACTGAGTATTCAAAGTCCTTAACTTTCTTGGTCTTAAAACCGCCTTGGGCCTTAGCTAGCTCTGGCTTACCATCCCAAATGGCTAATCTATTACCTTTGACGCTTAAGTGATCGGGATTAGCCGCTAAATACTTCCCAGCAGTATTAGTGTGCGATCGCTGGAGTCCCTTAGCTTCTTTCCGTGCCTGTAAGACCTCAGCAGCTTTTTTAGACCCCTGAAGAACCCTAGACTGCTTAATGACCTCAGTCTGCGTTAGCGATTTCTTAGATTTTCTTGGAGGTGCTTCGGGGGTTACAGTGGACTCTGACTGTGCTTTCCTAGCCTTTAAAACTTCTAGAAGCCTTTCCCGTTGCTCAGGATTAAGACCTCGGTAAAACTCTAATCGCTTCCTTTGTTCATCTGATAAGCCCTGATGAACCTTAAGGCGTTCTTGGTGAACCTCCGCAGCCTTTTTAGATGACTTGAGTACCCTTGATTGCCTCCGAGCATCCCCACGGGTAGCCCTGGGTGCGTCTGGGGTTTCTGTGAATCTCCCGTTTACCCCCCTTGGGTGCTTATAGGGACTGAAGCTTTTAACTCGACCTGATTTGATAATCTTAGCCATCTAGGGAAACATTGAGTTTCCTAGATTCAGTCAAACATTAGTTGACTTTTACGCTGTATTACCCATGTGCCCCTAGCTTCATCTGTTGGCTGTTTGGTTAACTTCAATACCCCTAAGTGGGACTTGTCTAATCCCTGTGGCTGTCTGAGCCTTCATAGAAGGATAGGCAACCCCCGAAGCTTCAAACCGTGCCTTCAGGTCAGACAGTAACCTTACCTTCAGCCTTGAGTAACTCAACACCTTCCCTAAGTAACGCCGAGGGTGTCTTACCAGTTATTAGGGATTCTTGCTCTAACCATTCCCAGGTAGCTTGGTCAAATCTAACTGCTGTTTGCTTGGTTTTTTTAGTCCTTTCCATTGGTAATGCCTCTGTCCTTATGACTTATTAAGTCAACCAAAGTCAAACAGCAATATTACAGGTATCTTGGTTAAGCTAAACTTCCCTCCTTAAACTTTCCGTAAGCCTCGTTGATCGCTCCCATTACAGCATTAGCGATTTCTTGGGGACTTTGCATCTGTGTGCCATTGATGATTACGTTAGGTGCTACAAATGCTTGCTTATTGGCGTCAGGAGTCTTGGGGATATTCAGAGGAACCCCAAGGGTATTACTAGGTATTCCAGAGGTCACAGGGGTACTAAAAGGAGTTGCTGTAGTCTCCGATGGCTTATTCAGCATTCCTCCGATGATTCCGCCTCCGTTTTTTAATGCTCCGACAACCCCGTTGTCACCTAAAGGGTTTAAACGACCCGCGATGCCGCCTAATACATTCCCAACAGCGCTTAGAGGATCTTTTTGTACTTGTTGGACAAAGTTGTTCATGGAGTCCCCTGGTTTCTTAAACGCAGTTAATAAACCATCAGCCCAAGACATAATAGTTTCCTTAACCCTATTGAATGCATCAGCCAGTTCTTTGAAGTTACCTTCAACGGCTCCCATGATGAAACTTAGGGTAAAGTCACCCAGACCTTGCAAACTTCGGATAAGTATTTGAGATATAGCGCCCCAGTCTGTCCTAGTGAAAATCTTAGTAAACCCGTCACCTATATAGACCCCTATTAGTTTACCTAAGCTACCCCAGTTAGTATTAGAAATGCCTTTAAGTCCCAGGTTTATTAAGTTGTTAAAACCCTCAAAGAACCCTGTAGTGGTATTGGTTAAAAATGAAGTTAAGGTACTACTATTTTCACCGTTTAGTACACCATTAATAGTTCCCGACAAATCACTGAACCAGTCCATTACTTTGATTACGCCAGCCATCGGGTCTAAGGTTAGCCCGTAGCGATTACCCATAGCCCCCAAGGACTCCAGTAAACCTTTAAAGGACATCATGGAACCTTGAACGCTATCAAGGGCTGACCGACCCCCCATTGACTCCAGACCTCTTAGGAACCCAAAGATACCTCGCCGTTCATCAAATAACGTTGACTTAGCCTCGGCAATCATTGAGTCCACCGTACCGCTAAAAGCCCCGATAGTATCATCAGAAACCGCACCCCTAGCGCCCTTTAGTAGTATCTTGGATCTCATGTCATTAGATAAACTTTTCCAGTCTTCAGTACTTTTACCAATGGCTTTAAGCTGATCTCTGACGCTACTTTGAAGCATTGGGTATTTCTGGAAAATATCGATCTGAAATACCTCGGATAACCCCATAGTTCCGGCTAACGCCCTATTGACTGCTGACCCTGATTGGTTAGCATCAAGCCCACGGATGGACGATAGAACCCCAAAGCGTTTGGTTAGCTCCATAGCATCTTCTTTGAACTTACCCAAATCACCCCTAGCGTTTCCTGCGACCGTAGCAGATATCTGAGAAAAGATAGCATTGTAATCAGCATTTTCCCCTGGTAATGCCTCAGCCATTTTGGATATCTCAATAGAGGTATCAGCAACTAACCCCTTGGCTTTTCCGAAGTTAACGCCTAACTGCGTTGCTAGGTTCCCGGCCAGCGCTAAATCATTTATTTGCATCCTAGCGGCTGACTGGATACTTCCGATCGCTGCCTGGATACCTGAACCAACCATTTGAATACCTTGGGCGATCGCTGTGGCTCCCAAAGAGCCAAATAGTGCAGCCCCCAGGAATCCTTGGGAACTATCTGGCGGGCTTAGATTAGCCCCTAGAGACTTAAAGGAATCCATACGGGACTTAAGGTTAGCTAAGTCGGATTGACCAAGATTACGGATGTCATTAAGCCCTACACGAATATTAGCCCTGGCTCCAATAGCATCAATACTATTTCTGATTTGTCCTAGCTGAGGTGATAGTAAATCACGGGCTGTTAGAGTGACTTGAATACGATTTTCTGCCATAAAAATATTAAAGTTTTAGGTAAATAGTTGTGGTTTTTTAGAATAATCAAAGCTTACATCTGAGACTCGATCGCGGTCTTGAGTAACTGTCTGACCAGATAGCTAGTAGAGACACCAAGGGAACTAGCAAAGCTATGGGCGGCTTCTAGTTCTTCATGGCTAATAGGAACCATTAGGCGCTTGTCCTTATGTAGCCTCGGTTGGTCATTGATGATACTGATGATGTTAGTTGCGGGTCTACATTTACCCTTGGCGGTTGCACCAACGTCTCTGGACATTTGAATCAGATTAGACATGTCAGTTATAGAAGTAAGTTCTATAAATAATCAGTCAAGTTATCTCTAAGCGCCCAAGGGACATCAAGTGGTGAAAAGTTTCCCCCAAGTGCGATCGCAGAATCATAAGGGGAATACGCATTTTTACCCTGTAGACACATGGGGTTAACCAGGCTAGTATTAAGTATATCAGAGTCAAAGTAAATACTTAACAAGCCTAAGTAAGGATATATTATCAAATCATGCAAGTTTATTTAAACGCCTTGCCAGTACTAGGAAAACCCAATACTAATGAGATCGTTTTACTGGATAACTTGAATAAAGAACAGATATTAGAAAAGCTTAGGGACGTTATAACATATCCCAATCGTAATGCTTTGGCTTTTGCCAAGAGTATATATCGGGAATCAGACAAGGAAGCCGCCAAGGATCTCCTGACCTTAAATGAGTATTTAGAAAGGGAAAATATTGTAGTTTCAAAGGGTGATTTTCACTTGCTGGCTATCCGTGTAGCCAAAGCATTCATAGAGGAATATGGTATTAAACCGCGTAGGGTTAACCGTAGGGGGCCAGCAGGAGATTACAAAAACAAAGCTTATGCTTATACGGATGAACAGTTACGCGTTATCGACCGCGTGTTGACCACCATACCGCATGTGAAAAACCCTAGAAGATAACTAAGTGACCTCTGGGATTACTGTGGATTCTAGGGCTACCGGGTTATGCATTAGTAAGTCTGTAGGATTACCTCTTGATCGCTGTTGGGCATCTTAGGCACGGATGGCGCGAGTTCTCTGACCATACTTAGCCGCTATGTTATCCATGCCCTTCTTACTGACTAAATACCCATAAGTAACTTATCGGCTATATTCAACGACTATTTTTAAATGCCTAGAACCCCTAGAGGATAATACCTTCTAGGGGTTTATTATTGGCTAATCTATGGGGCTATATTTTATTAAATAAGTTGGTTTTTAGTATTCTGACATCAACCTTTTTACCTGATTGGTTGAACACTTCCTTTACTAGCTGTCCTACTTGGTTGTAGTAGTAGGTTTCTTGTAGCATATCTGAGGTTTTAGGCATAACCCACCTAGCTATCGGGCTATGAGTGGGTAGATATTGGCCCTTAAAGGGGCTGGGCTGGGTGGCCCAATCCTGATTGTCCATTAGTTACCCCCTTTAGCCTTTGATGCGTAGTCAATGGTCTGGTAGTAACCTGTTTTACTCCACATACCCTCATAATCTTTAATGAAGTGCGTCCAGACTCCATCAATACAGAGGTCTAGTGTTCTCCGACTAAATAGTTCTTTGTAATCTATGCTAAAGGTTTTATGTAAATATTCTGAGGTGATGCCGGGAGTATAATCTTTTACAATCTCTGCATCTTCACCCCCTCTGTACTTATAGGGATCTTTACCTCTGCCACTGTTAACCTTAACTTCTTCTTCCTCTCTGGCCCAGGTTTCTTGGTCATAACCAAGGCTACCTAATGGGCTAATAAAGTGACCCTCTGGGCTAACTTGTAACTCCTCTACGTCAGTATCCATAATCCAAAAGGACATTCTACCTGTCTTTGTTTTGCCTTCTTTGGTTATAATACCTAGCTCATAGTGGTATCTGTACTTGTCTTTCCGCTTACCGCCGTCTTCACTCCAGTACTGCACATAACACTTACTGGATAGCAGCATATAAAACCTAACAGTGGACTGTTTAGTTACCTCATAACCTTCCTTAAACTGATGCTCTGGTTCCTCTTTCTTCTTGGTTAGTTCTTCCTTAATGGCTCTATTTTCTTCCTTAAGGTTATGTATTTGCGCTTGTAGCATATCTAAGGCGTTCTGAACATCTAAGGCTACCTCTGTGATAGGTCTGTTACCATCTAGCTGTTCTTTTACTTGCTGTGCTGCATCTAAGGACTGATAGACCTTTCCCGATAATGAGTCTTTAATCGCATCTATTATGAACTGGTGTTTACTTGCACCAGTAGTTTGTATAACTGCTTTGATCTGCTGTTCTAGTTCTTCAGTTAATCTTAGAGTCATGTTAGCCATTTTTTTCCTATCCCTCCCTCGATTTTGGTATGATACCATCATACCATTTTATCTATAGTCTGTCATATTTAAGACAATCGCTAAGATTAACTGTGAAACCCCTACTAGACTTAGATTTTTCTTTTATCCCCCTCATTAAAATGGTATGATACCGTGATACTAAAAAATAATAATCATAACAATATACTATGGATTTCATAGATTTTTATCTATGTTTTGTAGGTGGCTTACTAGTGTTTTTGTTTTATCTCCCTCTTGTGTTTGGTATGACACCAGATACCATAAGTTAGATACCAGAGAATAAAAATGACATTTAATAGATATAAGGATATATAGCTAAATAGTTATGAAAAAGTACGCAACTCTCCTAAGACTTCCAGAAGATATCAAAGGATTATTAGAATCCGCCAAGGCTATTACAGGGAAGTCTCAGCACCAGTTGATTATAGAGGCTATCCAACAAGCACTAGGGGAGTACCCAGCCGCCCAGTTATCCATACTAGATAGACTAGATAAAATAGAGGCTCAACTATACGTACCAGAGTAGGCTATAAGCATTAATACTTATTCCATCCCTCCTATTAACCCAGATAATACCTGGGTTTTATTTGGTATCACTTACCTGGTATCTGGTATGATACTACCACTAAGAGAGAGATAAAGATATTAGAGTTTAAAGGTATATAAGGTAATAAAATGGTTGCAATGGTATCTGGTATCATACCAAGATAATGTGGGGGATAAAATAGAAATCCTAGTAGAACCCCAAGTATCCCCAGGATAACTAGTAACGAATATAGCTGTATTAAGTAACAGTGTTACCATAGTAACTGCAAGTACTTAAAACTATTTATGATAACCAAGATAATCTCTGGGCTACTAGGGATGTCCATAGTGCTGTCTAGTTCCTCTGTGCTAGCCAGAAATATCCTAATGGGAGTAACTAAGGATGGGGCTAAACTGTACGCATTAACTAACTACCCTCCTAACTCTGAGGATGATGGTATGGAGGGGTGGACATCGTTCATTTATGCCATAGAGGATGCCAAGGGCTACAGAGAAGTAAAAGCATACACATCTTTCTGTAATGGTGGTAAGCTTCTGTCTCAGCCAGTTAAGGGTACTAAGGATACTCTGAAAGTTCCCGGTTGGCATTCTGAAACACCTAGCGGCCCTGTACGTGTGATAGCCGACAGTAAAGCCAGCCTAGACCTACTTAAATCAGTCTGCTACTTGGCATATAACCAGTACAGGTAAACCGATAACTCAAAAACTCCCTTAGAACGTTCAGGGGTTTCAGTTATTGGTCATCAGTTATTAGTTTATTGCTGTCTGTCTACTTTGGCTGATAAAGTACCGAACTTGGGCGGCCATAGAGAGTCCATTGTGGTTAGCTAAGTTCAGTAGTTGGCGGTAAAGTTCATCATTTAGGGTAATAAGTAATCTTTTGGTTTTCATAGCTGCCATCGCCTTATGCGTTTACTTTGGTTCTTCCGGTTTGACCGAGGCTATTAGTCCATCTGATGATCCAGTAACCTGCTTGATCGTATTCTTTACCCTTATGCGTCCAGCCCCGATAAACACTACCTGGCTGCCATTCCATGAACTCAGGGTCATCTAGTTCTGACTTAAAGGACTGGTCATAAATGGCATCCTCGAAACCCTGTTTATAAATCAAGAACTGGATTTCATTCTCAAAGGCTAAGGAGTCATGCAAGGGATAATCGCGGATACCATCATATTCCTGTTGCCCCAAGGTGTATAACTGAATGATTTGGGCTAACCTGGGGTCAAGGCTGTTAGTATCCGGTTCTGTAGGACTAGAAGGCGAATCCTTGGTCTTAGCTTTTGTCATTGTTTTGTATATCACAGTGATATACAAAGATAGTCAAGCTAACCCTTAAAACTCCGGTAGCACTATATTTTAACTAAAACCTATTTTAACCAAGAGGTATTTTAGGTAAATCTGGACGGTTAACCAGATGTCCATAGGTTTGCATAACCATTCGGGTGTCTTTATGCCCTAGTAAATATGCCACCCCAGTAACCGGGGTTCCTTGATCTATGGCATGACTAGCAGTAGTATGCCGAGTTGTATAGGGTCTTCGGTAATCTATGCCGACTTTAGTTAGTACCTTAACCCAGTACCTCTCTCGGAAGTTACCATCATCTATGGTTTTCCCTTGAACCGTAGTAAATATTAAGGAATCTTGGTCAGGTTTAGAAGGTTTGATTGACCATAATAGTAGCCGTAGCTCATCAGTCATTCCCAGATGTCTGCTACCGCCTGTTTTAGTCTCCTTTCTAACCCTCTGATACCCGTTACCGGCCCAGTCTCTAGAGAGACTTTCTTGGATGGTTATAAAACCTTGGTCAAAGTCCACATGACACCAACGTAACCCAATGGCTTCAGATGTCCTAACACCTGTAGCCAATAAAAACTTAACAAAGGGCGCGTAGTGTATGGCTGACTCTTCAAAACCCCGGATAATCACTTTTATCTCTCTGGAAGTAAAGGGTTTGATTGACTTAGCGTACACTCTACGGGTTTTTAGCTCGTCATAAGGGTTACTAGTTACCAGGGTTTTTGATACAGCCCAGCGATAGCACCTTCTCAAATACCCCAGGCGTTGATTAAAAGTCGATGCTGCTAAGTCGGACTGGGTTAACCATGTGGTGTCCATCAAGTCTGGGGTAGCTTTAATAATCTGCTGCCTAATCGCTTTGTAATGATGTTGTCTGGTAGCTACTGAAAGGTTAAGGCTGTCTACCCAGTAATCCCACAGTTCTAGAAGCGTTAGAGGTTTTGAAGCTTGGGTACTGGATTGTATAGGTTGCTTTGGAGTTAGTCGATAGCGGTCTAGTGTTTGGTCAAAGTTCTTAGCTAGGATGTCATTTTGTATTTGTGTGGCGATCGCTGAGGCTGTATCTAAATCTCTCTTGTTGTCAAATCTACCACCAGGGACAGGATTAAACCCATAACGTTTACCTTTAACACTGAATCTTAACTGAATACTTCCTTGGTTATTCCTGGATGGCTCTATTTTTCTCATTTGCCTTAAACCTGACTTAAGTTTCACGGTTAAGGCTTGTTAAGTCTTATCTAGGCTACATTATCAGCCGTTAGGCTACACCCTTGGTAAGGGTGAGGTCACGAGTTCAATCCTCGTCACGGGCTTTTTAAATTGATAAAATAATCAACGTAAAAGCAAGGGCTTCAAGCTTTTGAAGGAATTCAAATGTTAAAAAGCTAATTATCTTATTTGTATTTGTGACTATTTTGACTATCAGATCAGAATTTAGGATATCCAGGTTGTTTTTTTGGCTATGATTTGGCTATGATTTTGTAGGCTCAGTATAAGCCGCAGAGACATTTATCCTACTATTGAGCAACGCCCTTTTTTCACTTTCTCCTCTAAAGTCCTTGGATCTGATTACGAATTTCATTATCAATCTGTGATTCCTGAATTACCGAAAAATCATCCGAATCGTCATGTAATCCGTGAGAAGCGATAAATCTACTCCCATCTTCTACCTCAAGGAGTAATCCAATTTCATTTGCAATATCTGCGTATAGTGCGCTGCTGTAACTTCTTTTTCAAATAGTTATATTTGATATACGTTGCCCTACAAACCTAGCCCAAAAATTATTACTGTATACTGCATCTCTTGCATCTACTGGATAAAGCTCGTTATCTTCTTCAGCTAGTTCTTCACTTGTTTCACCAGCCTCGTTTTTCTCAACCCAGATAGTAACTGAGTTTTTTGATGGTTGACTTCCATATCCAATAACTAGCCCTGAGTCAAAGCTCATAATAAGACAGCCGGCTGTCAGTGAAAAAACTTCTTTTGCTTCAATGCCGTATTCCAGAACCGCCCTATCAGGTGGCTCCCAACTATATCTAGTCAAATTAAGTATCACAAGTCCCTTAAGGGAGTCTAAAACCTCACTCCGATTAGATGGAATATCTGATGTATATAAAAAAGTTTTCATTTATTTAGATTTTTTTGAGTAGACTCAATAAGTTTCAATCTTCGTCATGATTGTTAACTGTCCTTCTACTGTTCCATAAGCTTTCTTTACCCAATACCCTCTAGGTGGCTTTTCTATCCCATAAGCCTTACACCACTTTTCTACAGCCTTATCAGATACGCCAAAATCTTTCCCAATTTGCGCTGTTGGCTTTTTCCAAACTAGTTTTTCTAGTTCTTCTTTAGATGGCCTTTCTACTTTTCTGGTATGAATCCTAGAGTCTGGGTTAACCTTTCTAGTTGTTAAGTCAACGCCAAACTCCTTGTAGGTTCGCTTAAGTGCTACTTCAGTTAAATCTGTAAAATCTTCCCACCAATAAAAAGGATTAGGTGATTTAGGTGGCGTTGTCCTGATACCGCAACCGCCAAACGTGATTGATGGATATACTACTTTGTTTATATCTGGCAAATAAAGACCATAGAAATCAAAGTCATCAGATTTATATTTTTTCTCATGACAACCATTCTTGTCTGCCCAATTGCTTTTATTTTTCAATGTGCCATCACAACTGTACTTAGCTTGAATTCTGTAACATTTGCCATCTTTGTAGGCAATCAAATCAAAGGGTGCATGTTCAGTTACTACTGGTACAAAAACCGAATATTCTTTCTCGACTAAATCTGCTATCACTTTAGCAGCTGCTAGATCGCCTTTATCTTTTGTGTGGTGCATTTATATGAACTCTCAAGCCTATTTGGTAAATTAGCATGAAAAGGCTTTTTTAGGGTTCGTATTAAGTTAAAACGAGCGCGGCAGGGTTCGAACCTGCGACCAACGGATTAGAAATCCGTGGCTCTATCCACTGAGCTACGCGCCCAAAACAAAATAATGGCTCCCAAAAGAGTCATTTTAACTATTATATCGTTTCGACGTAACAAGAAGCAATCGAAAATTGCAGATTTACCACTAGCAAGGCTAAGATGCTAGTCGCTAGTTAGTGCAATCTACACTGAAAACGAAACAGATGGGGTATTGGTTTAGATATATTGTGTTGTCAAGGGGTTATTTGCCCGTTAGCGCTAACGTCCTCTGGGCGGCTACCTTCGGGAAGAATCTGGCGATCGCGAGGCTCATTCCTACAGTATGCTAGGTAATTTCAGCCTTGGCGATACTGCCAAATGCCATTATATATTCCATATTAAGAGTGCCCCTGTGAGGAGTTATTTGCTAGTGCCATGTTTATTCTCAAACGGCAGGATGTTGAAATATCAAGCATTCAGCATCCAAAAAAGGATCAGCAGGTGCCGATTCTTAGTTATCAAGGGCAGACTTTCCGCTTGATTAGTGTTTTCAAAGCTAGTCAAGAGGAAGAAGCTAGAGCCTTATGGAGAGAATTAACGGATAACCGAGGTAAAGCCTGTGTTTTGCTGGAGGAACCGGAACGCTTTAGTGTTTGGGGTAAAATCCGTTTAGAGCAACTAGATAGTGACACAGGTAATCATGGCAAAACGGCGATTTTAATCCAAGCCGGTATTTTGCTGTTGCAGGGTGTTTCTATCGACATTGAAGAGTTTTTAGGTGCTAGACAAGCTGCATTATTTGAAAAAGATATTGCGGAGGTGTTCAAGCAAAAACAATTTCCCCAAGCATCTTCTTTAGAAGCAGTGAAATATCTGGTATCTACTAATCCTTTGCCAACAGCTAAAATACCTGATTGGCAAGAAAACCATGTAGTTATCCTGTTACAAGAACTGCATAGATTAGGAAAAGCCTATTTTGGCAATGCTAATTTTACCAAACAAGTAATTTATAAGCTAGAAGATATGCCAGAAGCCGAGCGATCGCTGTTTATCACTTGGCTAAATCAATCGCCACTGGGTAAACTATGGCAGTAGCAGGGAAATTTTTTCACAAAATTCCTGCCACTGGCACTTGCTTTTGGTGTCCGATTGTGTATTACCTGATAGACACACTGCTAGATATACAGTCCTTTAACTCAAAATACTGCCAGAGTGCATCTACATAGTCAAGTCCTATGAGTAACTCTTACGAGAATTCGTTCCTTTCTAAATCAATTTTCACTACTCAGAACATTGTCTTAGCTAATATTGGCTGGGCCGTACTGGCACTGCTATACTTTTTGTTATTTAGTGCCAAAGTTCCTGGAGCCGATGGCATAGAAAGCCGAGCCGAGTGGTATGTGATTGGCACAAATATTTTTGAAGCTTTAGCTTATTTGGGTGCCAGTATCTTATGCTTGAGGAACTGGCTGAGTCCGCAAATCGTCAGTGGCCGGAATGTTTGGCTCTTAATTGGGCTAGGTATGCTTTCTTATTTCGTTGGAGGGATAATTTTCGGTTATACCGAAATAGTTTTAAAAGATGAACCGGATGTGTCTGTGGGCGATATATTTTTTGTACTGACTTATCTATTACTTGGCGCAGGCATGATTTTAGCTGTGGCTTCCAGGCGAATCAATCTGGAAAAATGGCAGTGGCTAATTGTATTAGCAATTGCAGTGTTCGGTAGTTTGTTGGCATGGTGGATTTCTATGCAACAAGAAACACCCTCAGAACTGCTAGTCGCTATTTTGAATTGGTTTTACGTAGTTAGCGATGTAGTTTTGTTAATTATTGCTACCACTCTGCTACTAGCCTTTTGGGGGGGAAGAGTTTCCCAGTCTTGGCGAATGATTGCAGCGGCGGCCTTTTCGCTCTACATTGCAGATATGTGGTTTAAATATGCCCAAGGCCCCAATTATCAAAGTGGAGAAATATTAGAAGTGTTTTGGGTGTTTAGTGGAGTGTTATTTGGTATGGGCGCTGCCTTAGAATATGACGCATCACTAAGACGAACGCGGCGTGCCAGCGGACGTAAACGAGCTTAGTAAAGATTTTTGGTATCTACCGTGAGAAAACTAACAGACTCTGACAAGCAAGAAATTCTTAAGTTATATCGAGAGACTGCTGAAACAACCTCAACTTTGGCAGACCGCTATGGTGTGAGTAATTCGACAATTAGTCGCCTGCTCAAAAGCACTTTGCCAGAAGATGAGTATGAATACTTAGTCTCCTTAAAGCGGGCTGCGAGAACTCCTGAAGGAAGGGCACAGGTGAGCTACGAGCAGTTACCACTGCTGAGTCAACCAGAACCAGAGCCGGAGATAGAAGTTCCACCCATCGAAAGCCAACCCTTGGAAGTGCCAAAGGTTGAGCCACTACCACGTAAGATAATTCGTGTAGAGCAGGAAGTGTACTCAGAGGAAACGGCGGAGTCAATCGCCGCTAGTAGACGGGTGCGGCGACGCCCTTCGGCTGCGGAAAAACCGAAACTCCGAGTCACAGCAGATAAATTAGAAACTCCAGAGCCAAAGCCGCCGGAAATAGTCAGCATCCCCATCCCACCCCTAAAGAATGAACATCCAGGAGCGGCTGTTATCGCGCACATGCTGGGCGAAGATTTGCTCGACGAATCCGAAGATTTGGATGATTTAGATGATGATGATTTAGAGGATGACGACTTTGAGGAAGAAGACTTTGATGATGATGACCTGGATGAGCAAAGACCTTTAGTTACAAGAAGAAGACCAGGTGAAGCATCAGTTGAAGTTTTACCACTGTCGATAGCCAATTTGCCCAAAACTTGCTATTTGGTAATTGACCGTTCCTCAGAATTAATTACCCGTCCTCTGAAAGACTTTGGTGATTTGGGACAAATTCCCAGCCTGGAAACCCAGCAAAGAACTCTGCCGGTGTTTGATAACCATCGCGTCGCCAAGCGTTTTTCTACTAAACGCGATCGCGTGATTAAAGTTCCTGATAGTAAAATGCTCCATAAGGCTCGGACTCATCTCCAAGCTAAGGGCATCACACGACTGCTAATTGATGGTCAGGTCTATTCTTTGTCTACGGTTTAAGAGTTAGAAGTTAGGAGTTAGGAGTTAGGAGTTTAGAGTTTCATAATTCTTAACTCTTAACTTTTAACTCCTAACCTAAGTGTAGACAGCCCTTGCAAAACGCTCTGCCAAGTAAATAATATCCTGTCTACGAGCAATTTGGTTCATCCATTGTTTGGGAATATTTTCCACCCCGTAGTAAATTCCTGCTAACCCACCAGTGACGGCGGCGGTAGTATCGGTATCTCCGCCTAAGTTGACAGCTTTCAGTACCGCTTCGGAATAAGATGAGCTATTTAACAAACACCACAGGGATGATTCTAAGGTATTAATTACATAGCCACCAGAATTAATCTCTTCTACTGGTATCTTGGCAATCTCACCACTGAAAACTCTACCAAAATGCGGCTTCTCTAACAAAAATTCCCGCACAGAATAAATTGTTTGAATGTCTTGTAGTCCTTGTAAATAAGCGGTTTGGGGGTCAGCCCCTTCTAAGAGCGCCACTGCAATACTAATATAAATGCCACAGGCCATTTGAGAACGGAGATGAGCGTGGGTAATGGAAGAAACTTGATGTACCCGTGCAATCAATTCATCCAGAGATAAACTTTTGTGACAATAAGCCATCGGCAAGATTCTCATTAAAGAACCATTACCATTACTATTTTCACTAGTACCACCTGCTTTCAGGGGTGGAGTTCCTTGTTTCCAGTTCACAATTGCTAAAAACGTGGTGTTACCGATATCAAATACTTCACCTTGAGCAGTCCAGTAACTTTCGTGATACCAGCGCCAGAAGGAATTAGCAATCGCATCCAGTGAAAATCCCTCACAAAGACATTCTGCCAAGCAAAAAGTCAGAGAACTGTCATCTGACCATGTACCAGCAGGAACATCCCAAGTTCCATAACCCAGCATCGATATGACTGGAGATTTTACTCTTTCAGCGCGGCTGGTGAATTCCACTGGCACACCCAATGCATCACCAACACATAAACCCATCAAACCAGACAACGTTTTTGCAGAGGTGAGCATTGTTCAACCAGTATGAAACTTTTCTACAACTGATTTTACTTGCGAAAAGCCGGTTATCAAACGCTTGGTATAATTTTTAATTCCAAACTAGCTGTAGACAGCCCTTGCAAAACGTTCTGCTAAGTAAATAATGTCCTGTCTACGAGCAATTTGATTTATCCATTGTTTGGGAATATTTTCCACCCCGTAGTAAATTCCCGCTAATCCACCAGTGACAGCAGCGGTAGTATCTGTATCTCCACCTAAGTTGACAGCTTTCAGTACAGCTTCAGAATAAGACGAGCTATTTAACAAACACCACAGGGATGATTCTAAAGTATCAATCACATAGCCACCAGAATTAATCTCTTCCACTGGTATCTTGGCAATCTCACCACTGAAAATTCTGCCAAAATGCGGCTTCTCTAATAAAAATTCTCGGACAGAATAAATTGTTTGGATATCTTGCAGTCCTTGTAAATAAGCTGTTTGGGGGTCAGCGCCTTCTAAGAGCGCCACTGCAATACTAATATAAATGCCACAGGCCATTTGCGATCGCGCATGAGCATGAGTAATCGCCGAAACATCATGCACCCGCGCCAGCAATTCGGCTAAAGTTAAGCTTCTGTGACAATAAGCCATCGGCAAGATTCTCATCAACGAACCATTGCCATTAGTATTTTCAACCTTACCACCGGCCTGATGGGGAACAACTCCCTGTTTCAGGCGCATAATTGCTGTATGGGTAGTTTGACCAATATCAAAGACATCGCCACGGGGAGTCCAGTAAGCCTCCTTATACCAGCGCCAGAAGGAATTGGCTATAGCATCCAACGAATACCCCCGACAAAGGCATTCTGCCAAGCAAAAGCTTAAGGAACTGTCATCTGACCAAGTTCCTGGTGGTTGATTCCATGTGCCATAACCTTGCATCGTTGTCACTGGAGATTTTACTCGTTCAGTACGGCTAGTAAACTCCACTGGCACACCCAACGCATCACCGACACATAAACCCATCAAACCAGATAACGTTTTTGTAGCGGTTAGCATTATTCAATCTCCACAAGAATTGCTCAAAATTAACTTTATAGATTCCCTCTATAGCTTGTTGCAACAGATGTTACAGCCTACTTCATCATCTGTGAAAAGGTAGGCAAAAATTATTAATCGGGTATTTTATTTACCATATCCCGACTTATTTTTAGTTCCAAATATTGTGACAGTTTTAAAAGCGTCTATTGGGGGAACAAACAGACAGAATGTAAAGACATTGAGATGTAATTATAACAGCTTATTTATCAATTTAAGGGATAGTTATCCTGTAAGCGTTATACATTAACCACAACAATTTTTATTAAAAAATTGGGAATTATTTGGAACATTATCACTTTATTTTCGACCTGGAATATACAAGTAAAAAATACAAATTTAGGTAAAAATTATGAAACGCTTACTCAAGTCTTTCGTGACAATTTCTGCATTGTCTTCCTTAATAGTTGCTCCTTTTGTTCTATCAGCTGGTCAAGCTTCTGCTGAAACTAAAAAGGGTACTGATGCTAGCTATGTTGGTGCTGGTGTTGCCGCTGGCATTACCAGTGGCGGACAAGGTATCAACGATGATGCCACATTTGGTGGTAATGTTACAGGTCGCGTGAAATTAGGAACTACGCCATTTTCTGCACGCGGTAATGTCCTCTGGAGTGATAAAACAAGTGCCATTATCCCAGAAGTTTCTGTGGATGTGCCTATCGCTAATAGAACTAATGCCTATTTAACTGGTGGTTATTCTTTTGTAGAGAAAGATGGCTCACCAACTCCTATAGGTAACAAAGATTCAGTAGTGGTAGGTGCTGGTGTTGAATCGGAAGTTGCTAATAACTTCCTCGTCTACACTAACGCTAAAGTAGGACTTGGTGCCTACCAAAATAGTGATGCTTCTGCTGTTACCATCAACGGTGGTCTTGGCTATCGCTTCAAATAAAAAATTATTGAGTCCTCAGTCAGTTTATACTTTACTTAGTACTTAGGACTCAGCACTTCTTCACTCACTACTCCAAAAAGCTGGTTTTGTTAAGTATTACATCACTGACAAAGCCAGCTTTTGCCGTGATAAAATTAAAATATTCCTCATTATTCCGGCCGGATTACCGGGGATAAACTAGCCGAAGGGTGCTGATTCGGCGTCTACTAATGCTTTATTGAGAATACTATACAAGTCTAATGGTTAAATCTGCTCCTTCCCCCATCGCTAGCCGTAAGCCTTCCAAAGTAGAAGGGATCAAGGAAAATAGTAATTTTTTGCGTGAACCTGTAGCAACTGAGATCCTTCAAGACACTACCCATTTTACTGAAAATGCGGTACAGCTTTTGAAGTATCACGGTTCTTACCAGCAGGATAACCGCGACAACCGCACCAAGGGACAGGAAAAAGATTACCAGTTTATGCTGCGGACAAAAAATCCGGGTGGTTTAGTACCGCCGCAGCTGTATCTGGCTTTAGATAAAATAGCTGATGAGTATGGCAACCACACGTTACGAGCAACTACGCGTCAAGGTTTCCAACTGCACGGAATTTTAAAGAAGAATCTTAAATCAGCAATTGCCACGATTGTCAAGAACCTGGGTTCGACTTTGGGAGCTTGCGGCGACATCAACCGCAACGTGATGGCACCACCAGCCCCTTTTAAGAATCGCCCAGAGTATCAGTATGCTTGGGACTATGCCCAGAATATCGCTGACTTGCTGACAGCACAGACAGGCGCTTATTACGAAATTTGGTTAGATGGCGAAAAAGCAATTAGTGCTGAAGAAGACCCAGAGGTGAAGGCGGCGCGACAACGCAATGGGAATGGGACAATTATCCATGACAACGAAGAACCGATTTATGGCACGTACTATATGCCCCGCAAGTTCAAAATTTGCGTGACGGTGCCAGGGGATAATTCGATTGATTTATATTCTCAAGACCTGACATTGGTAGTGATTACCAATAAAAAGAAGCAATTAGAAGGATTTAATATTTTTGCTGGTGGTGGTTTAGGTAGAACCCACGGTAAAGAAGAAACTTTCGCTAGGTTAGCAGACCCCATCGGTTATGTGGCGAAAGATGACGTTTACGACATTGTGAAAGCGATTGTTGCGACCCAGAGAGATTATGGCGATCGCACCGACCGTCGTCATGCCAGATTAAAATATTTAATTAACGATTGGGGCTTAGAAAAATTCCGCACTCAAGTTGAAGAATATTTCGGTAAATCAATTGAAGCCTTCAAACCACTGCCAGAGTTTAAATATTACGACTTCCTCGGCTGGAATGAACAAGGTGATGGCAAGCTATTCTTAGGAATTTCCATTGACAATGGTCGAATCAAAGATGAAGGTTCGTTTCAACTGAAAACCGCTTTGCGGGAAATTGTCGAGCAGTTCAACTTACACATCCGCCTGAGTGCCAACCACAACCTGATTTTTTACGATATCGAACCAGATAGCAAGCAAGCTATTCAAGACATTCTCAGCCGTCACGGTGTCGTAGACGACCCCAGTAAAATCGAACCTTTAGTACGGTATGCAATGGCTTGTCCGGCTTTGCCCACTTGCGGCTTGGCAATCACGGAATCAGAACGAGCAATACCGGGTATTTTGGAAAGAGTTCGCGCCCTTTTGGATAAAGTTGGTTTACAAAAAGAGCATTTTGTGGTAAGGATGACTGGATGCCCCAACGGTTGCGCTCGTCCCTACTTAGCAGAATTGGGCTTTGTCGGTAGCGCCCCAGAATCTTACCAATTATGGTTAGGGGGTTCGGCAAATCAAACTCGACTGGCGCAACCTTACATAGAAAAGCTGCACCATAATGACTTGGAAACCTTCTTAGAGCCGATTTTTGTCTACTTTAAGAAATCTCGCAAATCGAAAGAAAAGTTTGGTGATTTTTGCGATCGCGTTGGTTTTGATGCCATCCGCGAATTTGCTGCTAGCTACGAACCGCAAACAGCTAATGGTGCAAACAAATCGCGTCATCGAGTCAATTTGAAAGAAGAGGTTTATGGCAAGTTGAAAGAAGTAGCAGAAAGTCAAGGTAAGCCGATGACTCAGTTAGTTACTGAAGCGCTAGAGGTTTACTTCCAGAATCTTTCGTAAGCCGAATAAATAATTAAACCATGATGGACACAGATGGATTTATCTGTGTCCATCTTTGATTTGATATTCTTGAAATTCCAAAATCCCATGTCTCAACTGCAAAGAATTGCGATCGCACCCTCCCAATTTCAACAAGGGCAAATTTTACTCACCAAAGAACAGCAGCATTATTTGGGGCGTGTGTTGCGCTTGCGTGAAGGCGATCGCTTTATTGCAATGGATGGTAAAGGAAAATGGTGGTTAGCGCAGCTAACAGGGGAACAAGCACAGGTTTTAGAACCGCTTGTAGTAGAAACAGAATTACCTGTATCAATTACGCTGATGGTAGCGTTGCCCAAAGGCAATGGATTTGATGAAGTGGTGCGGTGTTGTACAGAGTTGGGAGTAACTTGTATTGCACCAGTATTGAGCGATCGCACTTTACTTCATCCTAGCCCTCAAAAGCTCGAACGCTGGCGGCGTATCGCAGCCGAAGCCGCCGAACAATCAGAACGCTCATTCGTGCCGACAATTTTAGAGCCTGTTGCTTTTAATACTGCTGTCACCGCGAATCAGACAAGTCACCGTTATATTTGTGAGGCTCGCGGAGAGTATCCCCATTTAAACAAAGTGCTGAGTAGCATCTCTGAGGAGATTGTCATTGCTATTGGGCCAGAAGGGGGATGGACAACACAAGAAGTAGAGAATGCCAAATCAGCCGGATTTCAACCCGTTTCCCTTGGTCGCCGCATCCTGAGAGCAGTTACAGCCCCAGTAGTAGCATTATCCTTGATTACCGCAAGTTGTGAAGTATAAATGATTTATAGCTCACGCAAAATTACTTTTGCGCGAGACATCACTCCAGCGTGTATTTAGAGTAAGTGATGATTGAGCAAGTTGCGATCGCCTTTGAGCATAAAGATTATCAAACAGCAGCTAAATTACTCAAACAGCTGCAAAAAGAATCACCCGAAAATCCTTGGGTACAATATTATCTCGGTCGGCTCCATGAAGTATCCCAAAAGCGCCAAGATGCAGAACAAATTTATCGGCAATTGCTGCGAGATACAAGGAACGCCAAAATAGTAACGCTCGCACGCCAAGGTTTGCGACGCCTACAAGAAATGGAGCTAGAAGAAAGACAAAGAGCTATTTCCCAAGCAAAATCTGAACCAAATAACACCGAACTTGGCGTACTAGTCTTAGAGCCACTCAGTATCGAGATGAAAACAGAAGCATCTCGAAAATTCGCCCAGATTATGCAGCTAGATCCCTATACTGCACGGCTGGTACTCCCAAGTCGTGGCTGGAGATTGTACCGCACTGGCCAAGTAGGAGAACTAAAATTTTATGGCAAACAGCTACAGCAGGCTGGTATTCCTTGCTTTTGGGCAACAATAGCGCAAATTCAGCAAATTCAAGTTTATCAAGTCAAACATTTCCAAGCATCTACCCCACAAGCTACTGTTGTTTGCCGAAACGAAGTCAATCAACTTGGTTCTCTCACCTTTGACTGGTCAGAAGTCACAGCGAGAGTAATAGGACTTTTGCCCATTTTTGAACAAGTTGTAGATGTTGATGCTCGCCGTAAACTGGAATGGAAAACCCAAACACAAGACTATGCTCAGTTTTGTGATTTACACATACCTGGTAGGCGTTCTATTCTCCGATTTTATGATAATGGCTATGAATTCCAGCAAGGTTTAGAAATCATTCCTCAAGCTAGCCAAAATACAATCAGAATTAATTGGAATAGTTTATCAAGTTGGATTGACCAGCAACTACCTCAAGTCAAAATCTGGTCAGATTTCACGCCTTTTGCAGATACAACATTAGATCAAACAGAAATGTTGAGTCATATCAAGTCTCACATCGATCTGTTTCGTAGAGAACAGACTAATTGGGATTCAGCTTTTCATTTGTATAGTGGACTGGTGTTTGTTAAATAATTCGTAATTCGTAATTAAGTTACTTATTGCCTACTTTAAAAAGTAAGTTCACAAATCAAATAGGAGTGTTCTATGAATATAGTAAGTGCTAAAAAACAACATCTAGGGGGTTTGTATGTTCAATCGCCTCAAGGAGAGCAACTAGTTTTTCCACTCAAGCATACAGAGGTTATAGCAAAAATTGCAGGTAACTTGTCACGAGTTGATGTCATTCAAAGCTTTGAAAATACCTTCACGCAGCCTTTAGAAGCAGTCTATATCTTTCCGTTACCTGATGAGGCGGCGGTGGATGACATGGAAATCAAAATAGGCGATCGCATCATCAAAGGTAATATAAAAAAACGTGAAGAAGCACAACAAATCTATGAACAAGCCAAACAAGAAGGACGCACCGCCGGACTTCTAGAACAAGAACGAGACAACATCTTTACCCAATCTCTCGCTAACATCAAACCTGGCGAACAAATTGATGTCATAATTCGTTATACCGAAAGTTTAAAATTTGAGGCGGGAAACTACGAATTTGTTTTCCTGATGGTGGTGGGGCCAAGATATATTCCGGGAATGCCGATAGATGGTAGCGGTGATACAGATCGAGTTCCTGATGCTTCTCGCATTACACCACCTGTAGTCTTAGAAGGAATGCGATCGCGTCACAATATTAATGTCACAGTCGAAATTGATGCAGGTTTACCAATTTCTGAACTACGTTCTCCTTCACATCAATTAAAAATTGAACACTCAGGTCAAATTGTGCGGATTGAATTAGCTGGAGAAGATACAATTCCCAACAAAGATTTAATTCTCCGCTATCAAGTTTCTGGTAAAGAAACTCAATGCACAGTATTAAGCCAAGCCGACGATCGCGGCGGACATTTTGCCATATATCTGATTCCAGCTTTGGAATATTCCACTGATGAGATTGTTCCCAAAGATGTCGTATTTTTGGTGGATACTTCCGGTTCACAATCTGGCGATCCGTTATGGAAGTGTCAGGAATTGATGCGGCGATTTATTAATGGGTTAAATCCCAACGATACTTTCACAATTATCGATTTTTCCAATAGAGTCAGACAGTTATCAAAAAAACCTCTACCGAATACAGCAGAAAATCGTACCAAAGCGATCGCTTACATTAACAATTTACAAGCTGATGGCAGCACAGAAATGCTCAGTGGCATTCGTACAGCCATAAATTTCCCTACACCAGTCGGAAGATTGCGCAGCGTTGTACTCTTAACTGATGGCTATATCGGCAACGAAAATGAGATTTTAGCAGAAGTACAACAGCACCTCCAACCAGGAAATCGCCTTTACAGTTTTGGTGCTGGTAGTTCAGTCAACCGTTTCTTACTAAATCGCATCGCCGAAATTGGCCGGGGAATATCCCAAATCATTCGTCATGATGAACCCACAGAAGAAGTTGCCGAAAAGTTTTACAGGCAAATTAACAACCCGGTACTCACAAATATTCAAATTTCTTGGCAGGGTGAGACAGAATCGCCTGTTATTTACCCAGCAATAGCGCCTGATTTATTCAGCGAACAACCATTAGTGTTGTTTGGTCGGAAGCAAGATAGAGTCGGAGGTAATCTGCAAATTTCCGGCGTTGCTGCGGGCGGTAAAGACTACGAAAAAACTTTTCACCTCAAATTTGAAGAAACAGGAAATCTTGCTGTAGCCCAGTTATGGGGACGTGCTTGCATCAAAGACTTGATGAATCAGATGGTGAGCTTTGAAACTAAAGCTGGTGTAGAAGCGGTGACAGAAACAGCCTTAACTTATCAACTACTTTCTCAATACACTGCTTTTGTTGCCGTCAGTGATGACGTGCGGGTTGAACCAGGAAGCGAATATGTATCTATGCAAATGCCAGTGGAAATGCCTGAAGCAGTTAGTTACAAAGGAGTGTTTGGCAATGCTCCGGCTGGTGGTTTTGCGGATCAAATGGAATTCTTAACCTTATCAGCGCCAGCTTCAGCAGAAGCTCCAGATTTTCTTCGGCAAAAGCGATCGCCACAATCCCCAGTAGCCAAAGAAGTCGAGATATCTTTGAACTTTGATTTAGAGGAGATGGCACAAGATGAAATATTAGACGCAGCCATCAACCATCAGTTAGAGATCATCAGCGTTACTGGCTTGGATGACACAGAAATTGCTGATCTAACCCGACACCTTCAGCAACTAAACTTTCCTTCCGGCTTCAGTGGTGAAATCGTCTTTGAGTTCACCGTCAAGAAAGGTCGGGTAGAACGGGTAGTTTTGGATGAGGAAACCTCCACCCTAAAAGATCCAGTTGTAGTGGATAAAATTAAGCGATCGCTCTTACTTTGGAGAGTTCCCCCATCTACAACTGGCAAAGTTATCTTAACCTTGCATCTTCACGCTTAATCTATAGAGACCGTAAATTTACGGTCTCTATGAATTATTTAGGTGTTTTAATCTGACGTGCCATGTCTAGATAAGCACTCATATTCGCCCCTGGACGACGACGACCATTAGAACTAGTAGCCGAGGGAGCAAGATATTTTGGTGCAAAGGTAGTTTCTTTTGGCTCCTCTTTGAGGACTTTGGCGGCTGCGGCTTTTTCTTTTTTGCCCGGTTCAACTTTCAGACCCTCAGCAGTCTGGACTAGTTGAACGTCGGCTGGTTTGGGATTTTTAGCTGATTTCTCCTTAGCCTTAGTCTTAGCCGCAGCAGTTTTTGTTCCGTTCAATGAATCTGGTTTAGATGGAGTTGGTGCATCTGATGTAATCGTCTCTGCTACTTTCTTAGCATTCGATGCAACTGTCGATGTAACTGTCTCTGCTACTTTCTTTGCGTTCGATGCTACCTCTTTAGCAGCATCTTTGGCAGCATCTTTGGCTTCGTCCAATTCTAAGAAGTAGCCGTTGCTTTTCTTCTTCCCTGGTAACAATCCAGTAATGAAACCCAGAATACCGCCAAGAAAACCCTGAATACCCGAAATTAACTTTTTGATAAAATCCATTACAATTACTCCTGCCTTTTACCTTTTATATTTTGAACTCGACCGTAATTGTTAAAAATTACGACAAAATGTTACATTATCTACTTAGTGTCACCTCGCTCTGGTGACAACCCTTATAGGCTTGTGCTTAATTAACATTGTAGTAAAACCACAGGGCAAATGTTCTATTGCAAGCATTTGCAACCTGCACACACCGAGAATTAATTATTAAATTTTACTGTAGCTAAGAGCAAGATTCTGAAAGCAAGCTTTACAATAATTAACATTTCTTTGTTTGTTAAATACCCAATTGAAGTTAAACAAGCAGTTTGCTCTCACCCAGTGGGAAGAGTGTCATAGCCAAATGGCAGATGGCAAGATAAATTCGTTAAATTTTATACAAACTATTTTTGAAAGCATTTCAGTTTTGTTTGCCACAATATTTTTATAAAGAAAGAATCCGAAAAGCAATAACTTCAGTTTGTAGAGCAGTATGTACCTACAAAAGTGAAATACACCCCTTAATTCAGCCAGATTTTGTAAATGAACATTGAAAATCAACAACGCAATCCCGTTTTGTTAATACACGGCATTGACGATACAGAGGCAGTTTTCCATAGAATGGCGACTCAATTAAGACTAGAGGGTTGGTCTGTATATAGCCTGAATCTAGTTCCTAATAATGGTGATGTGGGTCTTGATGAATTGGCAAAACAAGTAGCTGACTATGTTACAGCGACCTTTGCACCAGAACAACGTCTAGATTTAATCGGCTTCAGTATGGGAGGAATTGTCAGCCGTTACTATGTTCAGCGATTAGGAGGAATTAACCGCGTGCAGCGGTTTATTACCATCGCTTCGCCCCATTATGGAACTGTAGTTGCTTATGGTTCCCGTCGTCCTGGTTGCCTACAAATGCGCCCCGACAGCATTTTTCTCAAAGATTTAAATTCTGATGCTGTAATGTTGGGCCAGTTAGATTTTACGTCTATCTGGACACCTTATGATTTGATGATTGTCCCAGCAAATAGTTCACAAATGCCCGTAGGAAGCCAAGTAATAGTACCAGTTACTCTACACCCTTGGATGCTGACAGACTCCAGGAGTTTAGCGGTAGTCACAGCAGCTTTAGCAAAACCTATTAAGCTACCCTTCCTTGAGAAAGCATCCAGTCAGTAACCAGAAAGCTTGCCACGCTCGATTTATTCATCTTTAATTACGAATTACGTTAGCGCAGCGTTAGCGAGTCCGCGAGCGTCATTACGAATTACGAATTACGAATTTCTTAAGTCCTATCCCCAATTTGCGTATGTTCGTAACTCCCAAAAATCGCCTCTAGGTGACGATAATACTTAAACTCCATGAGGTTATAAAAGGGATCTTCTAAAAAGAAAGTGCGATGCTCAAGAGGAGAACCAACAAAGCGATTTTTGGTTTCTTCACGAAAAAGTAGCTGTTGTTGTTGTGCCCTTTCTAGTAAGTCTTGCCAGTCACGTTCTTGGGTAAAAATTAGCCCAAAATGTCTGGGATAGATAGTTTGTTGCGGTGCCAAAGGTTCTTTGGTAACATGAGCCACTAATTGATGACCGTAGAGATTGAGTATCAGGGCATGGTGGTTTTCACGACCAGGAATGCAACCCAAACCATCTACATAATATGCTTTTGTTTGGGCAATGTCAGTTACAGGGAAAGCTAGATGGAATAAAGTTTGGCTCATAGCTGGTATTAAAAAGACTAGTAGTTGATGCTATCTACAATTTATTTTATTAAATTTTTATTATAGTTAACTTGAACACAGTTTTTATTGACATTAACTTATATTCTTTATCCTTATGACTAAGATTGGGGATTAAGTAATACTTCAGCTACTCTAATCTGCGGTAACGGAGAAGAGTCTACCTAACTCAAAATAATTTTTGTATTTTGTTTAATCTACGTTCTTTAGTCAATATTTCAGTGTCTATCTAAGACATCATTGATGGTTTGACACTCAGCTTTCAGAGCGATGCCTGCGCAATTTACTTAATAATACAAACATATTACTTTACTTAGAGAGGTTTCAAAAATAAAGCACTAAGCATCACAAATTCGTTATTCTGTTGATATTCAGACAAAATTACTCATGATTAATTGCTGATGTCATCCTCAATTGATTCTGTAAATCCCTGGTTAGTAGCAGTAGTATTAAACACAATTTTATTGGGTTTAGCTTGGATTGCTCCCAAAAAGCTACTTACCCCTGCTGGATTATTCCACGCCTGGTTTTTGGCCATCTTAATTTGGGTAACTCTAGGCTGGCAAGGATATGCAGTAGTAATGTTCTATTTTTTGGTTGGTTCTGGCGTTACCCGCATTGGTATGGCGCAGAAGGAGGCAGAAGGAATTGCCGAAAAGCGTTCTGGGGCAAGAGGCCCAGAAAATGTTTGGGGTTCGGCTTTGACTGGGGCACTGTGTGCCTTGGGAGTAGGAATAATAAATTCGGGATTCCTCGTACCTAATCCCCAGTCTCTAATCCCCAATACTTCGGCAATGCTCAGTACAAGTCCCCAGTCCCTATTATTGCTAGCCTATGTAGCGAGTTTCAGTACAAAGCTGGCTGACACCACTGCTAGCGAAGTTGGTAAAGCTTATGGTAAAAGCACCTTTTTGATTACCACACTTCAACCAGTGCCTCGCGGTACAGAAGGAGCGGTAAGCTTGGAGGGAACTTTAGCGGGGATTGTGGCTTCTGTAGCGATCGCATTTGTGGGTTGGGGAGTTGGTTTAATCGATCTATTGGGAGTCGCTTGGTGTGTGCTGGCAGCATTCATTGCCACTAACCTAGAAAGTGTGATTGGCGCAACACTGCAATCTAAGTATAACTGGCTGACCAATGAAGTAGTAAATATTTTTAATACATTAATCGGTGCGATCGCATCTGTACTACTTGCTTGGACATGGATAAGTTTCATTAACTAGACTGGAAAGAAATAATTACTCTATTTAAGTGGGGCATTGCTAGAAAATAACTAATCTGCCGTTACTACTACGCTATCAATGATATTTTCAATCCTGTTTTGTCCCCGTTAGACTGTAAAAGTGATCGTGGCAAATTATTTTATTTACTAGCTATATAATTTTTTGACCATTTAGATGTAATTAGTTCACGGAATCTTTATCATATTTATCCATCAATAACCAGATTATTTCTATATGATTTAATAAAAAAGTACTATAAGTGATTAACCATTTTCACATAATTAGTTCATGGAATCTTTATCATTTTTGACAATTAATGACCAAATAATTTCTATAGAGCAAGCAGTAAAGTACCTGCAAGCGTCTGGAAAATTGGGACAGTTCATTGGGGATATTCTCCGGCAGTACGTAATTGAAGAAGAAATCCGAACACGAGATGATATTGAAATTGGTACCGCAATAACTGAACAGTCAATAATTGACTTTAGGCTGAAAAATAAACTCACTGACCCCCAAAGTTTTCAAGAATGGTTAAAGACAAATAATACAGATTACGCTACTTTTCACACATCGGTTGCTTTTGGTTACAAGTTAGAAAAGCTGAAAGCTGTAGTGACACAAACAAAACTCCCAGAATATTTTATTGAACGCAAGATTTTCTTGGATCGGGTAGTACTTTCCCGGATTGTTGTTGATAATCGAGAATTAGCAGACGAACTCCAAACCCAAATAGAAGAAGGAGGTAGTTTTGAGCAACTAGCTAAAGAGTATTCCCTTTCAGATGACCGAATTGTGAATGGCATGATGGGAATCGTCAGCCGAGGTAGTATGCCGGATATATTACGGGCAGCTATTGATGTGGCCAATCCTGGACAATTGATAGGTCCAATAGAAATCGTTGGCAAAGACTCTCCCCAAGGAGAAGGGCCTTATGGTTTGTTTCGAGTAGAACAATTTCTACCAGCGTCTTTAGAAGATACTCAACTACAGCAAGCACTACAAAATGAGTTGTTTGAAAAATGGCTAGCAGAGAAAATTCAAAAACTGACAGTCAAGTTACAAGTGAGTTAAAAACTCTGGATAATGAATCTTTAAGATTAAAAGTGCTAGCTTCTTTGCCTTGGAATCAGCCACCGCTATCCTGGTTGACTCCCGAACAACAATCCCGATTGGAAAATGAGTGCCAAACCCGCCAGTATCGTCTTGGAGAAAAAATCTGGTCAAACGATGTCGGTGGCTATCAATTTTTAATTGTGGCTGGGAAAGTCCGCTTGCGAGAAGAGGGCGTTGGTAAACCAATAGCCGCCCTAGATGTAGGGGATTGGTTTGGCGACTTCCAAAAGCTGTCTGCGGATTTTAAAGCTGTAGCTGCTAGTAAAGAAGTGATAGTAGTTTATTGGGATACTGCGCTGTGGGCAGAATTTTCTCATCCACAAATTCAGGAATTTTGGCAAGCGTTACCAGTAGAGATGGAGGGACAAAGGGAAACATTTTCCTTCTCTAGCACTCCTTCAGTAACTTCAGCCTCAGACGGGACTTCCAGCCCCCACAGCCTCCAACCACAAAAAGGACTCCCAGCCGCCAATTTAATCGCTGCAATTTATCCGTTTGTTGCCAGTTGGAATACCGCTGCTGCCTGTTTAACAATGGTGGCGCAACAGTTAGAAAATTCTGTGCAACTGGAATGGGTGCAGCGTCAACTTAGAGGACAACGCCCAAAACAGGTTGTGGAAGCAGCAGAAAAGTTAGGGTTAGTGTTGCGGCGGTTACAAGTGAGTTGGAGTGAGTTGCGACAGTTGTCATTTCCAGCTTTATTGCTGTGGAATTCTGACTCACCCCAGAGTCCATCCTGGGTGGTGGCTTATGGAGTTAAAGGCGATCGCTTAATTATTGCTAACCCTCTAAATCCCGAACGGACTTGTGAAAGCTTGCCGCAGTCCATAGTTGAGGCGTCTTGGGATGGACAATTGTGGCAAGTAGAACTGATATCCCAGCAAGAAAAATTTAACCTCAGTTGGTTTACCCCAGCAGTTTGGAAGTATAAGGGATTGCTCACAGAAGTATTGTTAGCATCTTTTACCTTGCAGCTTTTGGGGTTAACAACACCGCTAATTACCCAAGTCGTCATTGATAAAGTGATGGTGCAGGGGAGTTTGCCGACTCTCGATGTGATGGCGATCGCACTTTTATGCGTAGCCATATTTGAATCCGTACTGGGTATTCTGCGCTTATTCATCTTTACCCATACAGCTCGCCGTCTGGATTTGAGTTTATCAGCGCAGCTATTTCGCCATCTGATGCGTCTGCCATTAGCTTATTTTGAGTCGCGACGCGTCGGAGACACAGTAGCAAGAGTCCAGGAACTCGAACAAATTCGTCAGTTTCTCACAGGTACAGCATTAACTGTAATTCTAGATAGCATCTTTGCTGTGGTGTACCTGGCATTGATGTTTTACTATAATATTCCACTCACCTTTGTGGCCTTAGCAGTACTGCCGCTATTTGCCACATTGACGATAGTTGCAACACCAATTCTGCGTAACTGGCTCAACGAAACTTTTAACCGGAGTGCCGATAGTCAATCGTTTCTAGTAGAGACAGTGACGGGAATTCACTCCGTTAAAGCCCATGCAGCCGAACCAGTAGCCCGCGATCGCTGGGAAGGCTTATTTGCCCGCTTCATTCGCACAGGTTTTAAAGCCTCTACCACCTCCAATATCAGCAGCAACATTGGTGACTTTCTCACTAATTTGTCCACCATGCTGATTCTCTGGTATGGAGCCAAGTTAGTCATCGAACAAAAGCTCACAATTGGACAGCTTGTTGCATTTCAAATGTTGTCTGGTAGAGTCACAGGCCCGCTTTTGCGCTTAGTACAGTTGTGGCAAAACCTTCAACAAGTGCTACTTTCTGTAGATCGCATTGGTGATATTCTCAACGTCTCCCCAGAAGCTGAACTGGGAACTGGCTTAGTTTTGCCACCCCTGAAAGGACAAATCACCTTCGAGCAAGTATTTTTCCGCTACCGCCCGAACTTTGAAGCAATTCTGCGGGGAATCTCTTTCAGTGCCGAACCAGGGCAGTTTGTTGGCATTGTCGGACGTAGCGGTTCTGGGAAAAGTACTCTGTCTAAACTATTACAACGCCTCTATCAAATTGAATCAGGACGCATCCTGATTGATGGTTTTGATATAAAAAGTGCCGATTTAGCCTCACTGCGGCAACAAGTTAGTGTAGTTCTCCAAGAAGACTTTTTATTCAATGGTTCTATTTTGGAAAATATCACTCTCGGTAGTCCTGACATTACCGCAGAGCAAGTAGTAGAAGCGGCAAGATTAGCCGTGGCACACGACTTCATTAGTCAATTACCTTACGGTTACGAAACCAATGTTGGCGAACGCGGTACAGCTTTATCTGGCGGACAGAGACAACGCATTGCCCTAGCAAGGCTATTTCTTTCCCAAGCGCCGATTCTAGTTTTGGATGAAGCTACTAGTGCCTTGGATAGTGAAACTGAACAACAAGTACTGCAAAACCTGCAAAAAATTTCCGCCAACCGTACCGTGTTTCTGATTGCTCACCGCTTTGCTCCCCTTAAACGTGCTGATTTGATTTTGGTATTAGAGCAAGGCGTGATTGCCGAACGTGGTACTCACTCACAGTTGTTGCAACAAAAGGGTTTGTATTGGTCATTATATCAGCGACAGCAAGCAAACATTTAATAGATTTAACTAACTCAACTGGAGTTTAGACTAAGCAACAAAAAACGACCCAGCAAAGCTGAGTTGAAAA
>NZ_JAVRCA010000047.1:0-67421 GCF_034530995.1 Nostoc sp. DedQUE04
AAACTAATATATCTTCTTGAAAAACTCCAGTTCTCAAGGTGGATGAGGTTTATATGTGCAGACAACAGATAAAGGTGCTGCCCTGAGCTTCAATGGCATCACTCATACCTAAACTAAAGATGGTGTATACACAGCAATGCTAACCCTTGTAAATTTGGAAACTTATACTGTCTATGAAGCATCAGTGTAAGTAGTTCACTACAAAAAAAAAGATATGCGAATTCTAATTGTGGAAAGCAGTATGTTGTTGCTCCTAACTGCAATGACAACTGGCTGTGTCGGTTCTTCCTCTGTTACAAAACAGTCGCAAGCCTTGTCAGCAAGCACTGAGCAGCTGACGAAACAAGCTGTGTTGAACTCAACACCTACACCGACTGCAAAACCGATAGAGCATTCTAACCCTGAAGCAACTATTGCCACTAATCCGACGCGCTGTGAAACTAGCCAATTGTCAGTGCGTCGAGTCTCTGAAGATGCTGGCGTTGGGAATGTTGCACTTACCTACGCCTTTACCAATAACGGTTCATCTCCTTGCACCCTCTACGGTTATCCGGGATTGGGACTACTGGATGCAAAAGACCGACCTTTGCAGGGGATTAAAATTATTCGCTCCAAGGATACTTACTTTTCGAGTAAGCAACCTCGACAACAAGTAACTCTGGCTCCTGGAAAACAAGCCTCATTTCAAATAGCTTACAACCACATTAGTTCCCCAGATCAAAACTGCCCAATGTCTAGTAAAATTCAAATCACACCTCCAAATGCTTACGAGCACTTTACCCTTACAGAACAAATCAAACCTTGTACGGGCAAAGTTAGAGTGACTCCAGTACGAGCCGTTAACACTCAACCTTAGTAAATTAAATTTCTGTAATTTACTCAAATACCCAGAAAAAGCATAAATTTAATCAAAGCCTCTGATAAGTTCAGGATTGTACTCATCAAAAAGGTTAAAAAATTTTATGGAAGGAATTGATGTTGCCGATCAAGATGGCAGAGTAGATTGGACGGCAGTAAAAAACTCTGGTAAAACTTTTGCATTTGCCAAAGCCACAGAAGGAGTAAGCATCAAAGATTCTGCTTTTGCTCATCACTGGCAAACCATGAAAGCTGTTGGTCTGATTCGCGGTGCTTATCATTTTTTTCACCCTCATACATCTGACCCGGTTCAGCAAGCAAAAGAATTCTTAAAAAGGCTGGGCAAATTAGAACCGGGAGACTTACCACCAGTTCTGGATGTAGAAGTAACTGACAAAGGAAGTAGCCAAGCTGTAATTAATGGAGCGAAGTTGTGGTTAGCAGAGGTGGAAAAAGCCCTTTTGCAACAAACAAAAAAACCAATCAAACCAATTATTTATACCTTCCCTAGTTTTTGGGAACAACTTGGTAATCCATCTGATTTTGCTAGTTATCCGTTATGGATTGCCCACTACGGAACTAGGAACCCAACTATTCCTGGTGCTTGGCAAGGACAATACTTAATCCATCAATATGAAGGTGATATATCTGGTGTAACTGGTGTTAGTGGTCGAGCCGATTTGAATAGATTTAATGGATTGCAGTTAGGAGATTCTGGGCTAAGAGTAAAACAATTACAACAGCAATTAAAAGATATTGGATTATATACTGATGCCATCGATGGGCGTTTTTCTGAGTCAGTTAAGAATGCAATTGTTAGTTTTCAAACATCTAAAAAATTACAAGCTGATGGAATTGTCGGTATAAAAACTTGGATAGCTTTGCTATGGATTTAAGTAAGTAGGTGTGAATAAACAAAGGTTTGTGGTCAACGGCTCCAAACCTTTAATTAATTTTAAATTGTATAATATACTTTAATTTATTGTGGTTGTTGCTTAACATCGTAATGAACAAAATTGAGATTCGACCTGGAAAAAACCTTTAAGGATTCGTTTGAGTGAATTAAACTTAACCCGCCTGATTGCTTTATTCACTTCTACCCACTGTCGTTTTCTTTTACTTGCTTCTGGATAATCTTCACTCAGCATATCAACTGATAATAAATACATCTTGACGCAATAAATTTTGCCTTGTTTGCGGTACTTGTAAGTTCCCAGTTCATTTGCATCTATTTGCCCAATTATCCCTGCTTCTTCCCACGCCTCTTTGGCTGCGGAATCAGGTGGACTCATACCATTAGGAATATCTCCTTTGGGAATCACCCAGTGTTGAAAGTCACGAGTTGTAATTAGCAAGATTTCCACTTTACCATTGTTCACTCTGTAAGGAATTACCCCAGACTGTATAAACACTTTACTGGTTTTTCGACTCATGTAATTTCCATCCTGTACGTCCTAGCTTTTTTGTACAATGTTTACTTCAGAAATTCTAGAGCTGATACCGGATAAATTTTGGTTAATCTTAAGTTATGAAAAGGTTAAAAACAGATTTTTACTTATAAGAGTTAATTATCGAAATGGAATTCAGGAGTCAGGAGCCAATATTCAGAATGAATTTTGTGCAACTAACGGATAGCGTAAGGGTAGCAAGCTATTTATTCAAAAAATTTCTAGCATCAGTGTTTGAGCGGGTGATGATGGTTTTAATGCCGCAGTTACACTATTATTAGACTGGTTTTATCTTGAGGAGTTTGACTTTTATTCGTCAGTTGTATCTATATATATAAAGTTATCGAGAATCTGCCAGCACTTTGGTTCAACTAACTGTAATAACTGTTCCCAAACTCTCGTTGGCTAATCTATCTACTGCACACACGGCATAAGTTCCCGCTTGTTGGACGGTAGCGAATGTTGTGCCAGCAGATAAAATTCGTTGAATTGTCCAAGTATCGCCACTCAACCGATAAAGTGTCCAGGAACGAACTGGCTGATTATCTCCAGGCTGCCAACTCAGTTTGCGGTTATTGACTTGTAGTCCAATGGGTGGAGATGGTGGTGTTGTATCTTGCCAAGGCAAAGTTGGCGGTAGAGCAGGTTTGTTATACAGCAGACTTTGAAATTTATCAGCAATGCCCTGACTATTTTCTGTCAAAACACTGAGATTAAAGAAGATATTCCCTAGTGACAATCGTCCAGCTTGGCTACGACTAATTTTCACCTGCTTTTCAATCTCATCACTTTCCCGACTCTTGTTGCTTGGTTCTGTCAAATTGTTACCAGCATAAACGTGTCTTTGCTTTGTGTTTACCTGTGTCCACCACTGTAGCAACGCTGGATAACTTTGTTGTGGTTGGTCTGTGCGCCAGTAAAGTTGAGGAGCGATATAATCAATCCAGCCTTCTTCTAACCATTTTTTGGAGTCAGCATACAGCACGTTGTAAGCATCCAATCCGGTAATACCAGCAGGTTGGCCGGGGCGATAAATCCCAAAAGGACTAATACCAAATTTTACGTCGGGTTTGGTTGTTTTAATCCCTTGCCAAAGGCGCTGTACCATTTTGTTAACATTGTCTCGTCGCCAGTCACCAAGGCTGAGTGTACCACCAGCTGCTTTATATGCAGCGTAGGTTTTATCATCGGGGAAAGCTTGTCCCTCAATGGGATATGGATAGAAATAATCATCTAAGTGAATGCCATCAACATCGTAGCGCTTCACTACATCGAGAATTACGTTATACGCTCTATCCTGAACTATTTTTAGTCCTGGGTCCATCCAGCGTTGTGTTTTCCACAAATAAACGCTTTCTGGATTAGTAGCTGCGATGTGGGGACTGACTGTTTTAGCTGGGTCGGTGGAAGTGCTAGCGCGGTAAGGGTTAAACCAAGCATGAAGTTCAAGATTATGCTTATGACATTCTGCGATCGCAAAGGCTAAAGGATCGTAAAATGGTTCTGGTGCTTTCCCTTGAGTTCCTGTAATCCAAGCACTCCAAGGCTCTAATCGAGATTCATACAAAGCGTCTCCCTCTGGTCGCACCTGGAAAATCAGAGCATTGAAGTTTAGCGCTTGTAATTTAGTAATAATCTCGGTAAGTTCTGCTTTTTGTTGAGCAACAGAAAGTCCCGGTTTGGAAGGCCAATCACCATTCCACACAGATACTACCCATGCTCCCCGGAATTCCCGGCTATGATTTACCCTAACGCTGCCGATAGGTGTGGGCGTTGGAGTTGGAGTTGGAGTTGGTGTTGGTATCGGAATTGGCGTTGGAATTGGAGTTGGAGTTGGAGTTGGTGTTGGAGTTGGTGTTGGCGTTGGTGTTGGCGTTGGTGTTGGAGTTGGTGTTGGCGTTAATATTGGCGGCTGTACTAAGTAAGTAGAAGCAATTTTTTCTGCCTGACCTAAATACACTAAGGCTTGATAAATAATCACTGCCACATCTGCACGAGTAGCAGCGAGATTAGGATTGAGTAATTTAATATTTGGGAAACTAACCACCAATCCAGCGCTAGTGGCAATAGCTACATGATTTCTACCATATTCAGGAATCTGTACAGAATCCTGATAAATCTGTGAGAGTTTTGAGAGCAGGTCAGGTTTAACCTTGGTAGCAATTTCTAAGCCTGCTACCAAGGAAACTAAGACTTCTACCCTAGTAATTCGGTTAGCAGAACGGAAAGTTTTATCAGGGAATCCGCTAATAAATGCTTTTTCGTAAGCTGTTTTGATGGCTGCTGCTGCCCAATAATTCGTGGGTACATCAACAAAGGAAACATACTGCCGCTTCTTGGAAACTGTCTCAAATGCGTTGGCAATAATAGCGGCAAATTCAGCACGGGTAAGTGAATTATCGGGGCGATAAGTGCCATTAGGCAACCCACTGACAATACCGCGTTGGGCTAAGGCTGTAATAAATAAACGTGCCCAATGGTTTTGAATATCCGAGAATGGAGTAGCAATAGATACCATTGTTAATTGCAGCTAGCTGGCCTTGATTTTGATTTCCTTTGTTAATTTAACAATTTTGTTGGCGTAGGCATAGCCAGCCGCAGGCATCGCTGCTGCAATGTTGTCTTGTAAACTTTGACTACTTAAGTTTGGGAATGGCGCATTGGGCATTGGGGAGCCACTGCGGTCTTGGGGTCTCCCCAAGTGGAGCAAGTGGAGGAGGCAGAAGTTCTTTAATTTTGAATTTTGAATTTTGAATTTTGAATTGATTTCTCCCCCACTCCCCACTCCTATCTACTAAGTAGGATTTGCAGCTTCATTAGTAGGATTTGAGGTAGAACGCGCATTCAACGCTAGCATCACGCGTGAAATGCCAGTGAAAATAATGCTGACACCAACTAGTGTACCCAGAAGCCAAGGTGCGTTGAAGGGCCACTGGAACCAAATCATTGCGCCTAAGACCAGCGTAATAATCCCATCACCGAGTACCCACGTCCAGTTTTCTTGTGGACGTAACCGGAATGCCAAAATTAACTCGAATGTACCTTCAGCCAGTAAAAAGCTACCAAGCAACAGAGTTAGTGTGAGTACACCTGTAAAAGGATAAACAAACAGCATAATGCCTGTTGCAATATAAAGCCCGCTCAATAGAAGTTTCCAAATAAAACCTCCTTGGTGGCGGGTTTGAGTGGCATAAACTAGTTTTGTAAATCCGGCAAAAATCAAAATCGCTGCAATCCAAGTTTCGGTGAATAAGGTGGTGAAATTAGGCGCTGCGATCGCAATAACCCCTAAAATACTCAAAAGAACACCTGTTATCAGTGACCCATTCAGATTTTTTTTAGTATTTTGAGAAACATCGGTTGTCATAAAAATCCCTTTCCTATTCTTAGACTAAACTCTACATTTAGATTAGGGAATTTTTAATTAACACAGTATGAACCCTAAGACAGACTCATCAGTATTAACTTCATTGCGATCGTGACTAAAATTTACGACTATTGAGATACTAAATCAATCATCAGATCGCAACTGCATTGTCTCTAAGTGACCCTATAAGAGTTCTGCAAGACTGCTAAGGCGTTCATAAACAGAAATAAGACGATCTCCTTCAAGTTCAACAGAAGTATTTGGATAATTCTGAATGGCTCCAAGTAATGTCACTTCACCATTTTGTTGAATAGATGTACTTAAAGCGCTTCGCAACGCTTGCTGATCTAATTGTCCTGCGGGAGGGTGAACTACCTCACCAATTTGGTTAACTAAAATTGGCCCTGCCCAACTAGCTAGTAAACTATTTAAAAAGGCAGCATCAGCTTTTATTGGGGCTTTCAATGCCTTACGAGCTACTGCGGGGTCTTGTTGCGCCGCTTCTAAATAAGCTCTTAATGTTGGGGTAGTCTTGCCAGTTTCTGTAAACTGACTTAATTCTTCAACAGATACTTGCCCCTGAAAAGTACCATACTTTAAAACAACTTGCTCGGCAGCATTAGCATTAGTAGTTGAGAAAAGAACAATAGCACCTACACCTAAAGCTACTGTCTGAGTAAGTAACTGAGTAAATTTCTTATTATTTAATTGATTGAAAAGTTGCGAAATCTGCATTTTGTTAAACTTGATAATGGTTTGGAGCAGACATAAGCACAAAATGCCTATGTCTTAGGGTTAAACTTTGTTATTAGGCGAAGCTGCATGAGGTAGTATTGATTGGTCTTCGTCTAAAGTTGGTGCAGGTACGCCCAAATGCTTCCTTGTAGTTTCTTCAGCAAGCTTTCGGTCTTGTTCGTTCTCGAACTGGCTCTCATCTAACAAATGAGGATTTTTTGCTGCTTCGTCTCGGCTTGGCCGATAACCATTTTTCCACCTGTACTTCCAGTCCATAATTTAAAAGGCAAATATACTGCAATTTTATTTCCTAGTTGTTTATAGTAGACGCTCAATAGAAAGTGATACTCCTACTATGGGTTGAAGAGGCTCATTCAGAAGGTATAAATTTAACCTACTAGAGTAAGAATACTTGTCTGCGTAAATTTTAATACTTTAATAAGTAAATAACAAGTCATCAGTAGCGATCGCAAATGTAATAATAACGATTGTCACGAGATGCGATCGCTATTGCTGTGTCATCCGATCAAATTTTACAGTTGCAGAATATCTAAGCGTCGGTGTACTCTTCTCTATGGGACGCGAAGGGCGAACCGGAAACAAGCTATGTACAGTCGTGATTTTTAATCTTTAGGTATATTTACTGGTTGCTTTATCAAAAAGCCTAATTGCTTTATCAAAATACTAAAATACTTTCTCAAAATACTGAAATGCTTTCTCAAAAGGCTTAAATGCTTTCTCAAAACACTTGAATGCTTTCTCATTTCGGTATTTTCAGCAAGCAAAAAGCTTAAATGCTTTCTCAAAAGGCTTAAATGCTTTCTCATTTTGGTATTTTCCGCAAGCAAAAGGCTTAAATGCTTTCTCATTTTGGTATTTTCCGCAAGCAAAAGGCTTAAATGCTTTCTCAAACACCAGTTTAGTTACTCATTTCAGTGTTTTCCACAAGCCAAAGGGCATTTGACTTTTTCAAACGGATCTATGCCTTGTTTCCTATTCCTTACCCATGCAAGTAAATTCTCCGAATCAAACCGGATTCCTATATGTCTGCTAATTTATGACTCGAACGCCTAAAGTTACAGAGGCATTTTGAATTTAGTGCAAAATTTATCAAATTTATGTCTAAAGAAATAAGTACAAAACTAACCTGACTATACCTAAAAATTGTCTATGCATAGAATAGTCACTCTCAATAAATATCTCTATAGATATAACTAAAAAAGCTACTTTTATTATAATTACACCTTTAGGCTCACGCAATTTAAACTAAAAAGGTTAATACTAAAAAATAACATTATCAAAATTAAATCTGGTTGCAATTAAAAATTGCAGCCTAGACAACTAATAGATAAATAAAGAAAAAAGTACAAACAATGGCAACTTCTACTGACCGCAAGCAACAGATTCAAAAACTGCGTGAACTTATCAAAGATATTGATTATGGTATGTTTACTACAGTTGATGATGATGGCAGCTTGCATAGTTACCCCATGTCAAAGAGTGGTGAGATTAACTCTGATAGCATACTCTGGTTCTTTACTTATTCTGATTCCCATAAGGTGACTGAAATTGAACACCACGAGCAAGTCAATATTAGTTTCTCTTCACCCGAACAGCAGCGATACGTTTCGATCTCAGGTACAGCACAACTTGTAAAAGAGCGCAACAAAATGCGAGAGCTATGGAAGCCGGAACTTCAAACCTGGTTTCCTAAAGGACTAGACGAACCTGGTATTGCTTTGCTGAAGGTAAATATTAACCAGGTTAATTATTGGGATAGTGTATCGAGTTTCAAGCCCCAAACAATTAGTTTTTTGACAACATCACGTCCTTAATTAATAATTCGTAATTCGTAATTCGTAGTTAAGAATTCAATGACGAATTATTTAAGACTTGTAATTATTGGACGAAATTGTGGCAATTGTTGGGGGTATTGAGTGACTGAAAGCACTGCCTAAAAATTCAGTGATCGCCTGCCTGCGGCTGGCTTTTAAATAATGCAAGCGGTGTGCGTGCGATCGCTGTCACCAATATGCTGCTGATAAAGGTTTTAAACTCTTCAAAACTTCTAAAGTTTGATACTGATGAAGGCAGAAGCAAACATGGTTTTCCACCCTAAAGCAAAGGACAACTATGAGACTGGGGAAATAAAATTTATGCCTTACAAACAAATTACAGACTTACCAGATGCAGTCAAAGAAAACTTACCCAAACACGCCCAAGAAATTTTCCGGGCTGCATTTAACAGCGCTCAAGAACAATATGGTGGAGAAGAACGTGCCTTTCGAGTCGCTTGGAGTGCGGTAAAGCGCGATTACGAAAAAGGCGATGATGGGCATTGGCACAAAAAACCAGAATAGAAATCAATACGGTTCGATTAAGGTTTTCTTACAGCCAGTGCTTGGGATAAGTCCTCTCTTGTGCCAGATTATTAAAAACCACAGCACAAAGCACCAAAATAATAGAACCTTGTAAAGCAGGTGTTAATAGAAATTGCCAAGGAGCTTTTGTCATCATCACGACTAAGGCAACTGCTCCTGAAGGTGGGTGTAGAGTTCCAGTCAGCTGCATCATCCCAATGGCAGTAGCAACAGCCATTCCCATTGTCCAAGGTGATGAACCAAAAAGATGTAAAATAATTAGGCTGACTAAGGCAGCTACGAGATTACCACCAATCACATTACGGGGTTGAGCCAAAGGACTGTCTGGTACGCCAAATATCAATACACTGGTAGCACCAAACGGAGCCATAAGCAGAGGAGAATGTGTTTTCGCAGACAGGTAAGCCGTTGCTGCGATTGCTAAGAAACTACCAAGCCAACTCCAAAAAATATGTTTGTGATGAGGTTTATCTATAGGACAGGTTAGAGGACATGACCGCCAGGTTCCACTTATCTTAAACCAGTAATTATTCAATTTCAAGTGAAGATTTTTGTAATTAAATAATCTTAAATAAGCAGAATTAGTTCGCTTTTTTGGGAAATTTCCTTTCATAAACTCCACAATAATAAATAAGCATCAACTTAGAAAATATCAGTGGTGAAATTATACTGTAGCTAGTTATCAATACCGAAATAAACAAACACATCTATCTCAAGTTTGTTAGCAAAAATAGTATCTTAAATCGGTTTATACATTAAAGATAACAATGCACACAGTAGTACTTTCCAGATTGTAAATAAGGCATCGACTAGATTATTTATTCAAGACATTAAGAGCAACATTTACATAGACCTATTAACGCTAAATTAACAAGTCCAATAGAATATTGCTTAATGTCATGATTTTATAACATTTTACCATTAAAGGATCTTGGAAATTTTTTAATAAAGCGTATATTACGTAGAAAAAAAACTATTCCACCTATAATAATTACTTATGATTTGCCTGAATTTGTTCCATCTAAACCTCCAAGGTACTCCAATTGGCGGTGATGGAGGATAGGAGGGTTGCCAATCGTGGGGTTCAATGCTCCCGATTGGCAATTCCGGCTGAGAGTGCTTGCAATTAGCGGTGAGAGTTGTCACATTAAAGATATTGTTACTAACTTCAAGGTGCTAGCAGATTTGCTAATAATAGTTTTAGAGCTAATTATTTAACGTGAGTTCGACAAGCCCTTTTTTGACCTCTCCCCCAACCCCTACGGTGTACACACAACTCAAATTACCCCCCTTAATCCCCCCTTATAAAGGGGGGAAACCGGAAATTTTGTTCCCTCCCCAATACATACGGGGAGGGTTAGGGTGGGGTAAAACCGAGATTTATCAACTACTTGAGACTTGTGTATACATCGTAGCCCTGTGGGAGAGGGAGGTTGTCCGGGAGAGATTCATCGAATTCACGTTTATTTAAAAGGTTGATTGCAGTCTTTGCTCAAACCAGTCCCTCAGATGTAATAACAACTCGCCTGACGTTAGATGCAATACGGTTCGGTTAAAGGGGAAAGGGTAAAGGGTAAAGGGGAATAAAAAACCGTTTAAACGCAGAGTGTTTTGGAAGCAATATTGTATTTAAGAAGTATCAGATGTCACACAAACAATTGATTTATTGCTGGCAAAAATGGTTACTTCCCATCTTGATGCCTGCCATTGTGCAAATAGTGGTTCTAACATTAGGGGTGTTGAGCATTTTGGGAAGCACTGCTCCGATGAGTCATGCTCAAGCTGTTTTTAGCAGTAGTCACATCCAGGAGCAACAGACACCATCAAAATCAACGGTGCTAAATGCCACTGTATATCGCAGTCCCGATTGTAACTGTTGTGGCGGGTGGATTGAACACTTAAAGACACAGGGTTTTAAAATCACAGATTTTTCTACACCTGACATCGAAACAGTCAAACAAAAGTACAACGTGCCAGATAACTTGTCATCTTGCCACACGGCAATTGTTAATGGATATGTTATTGAAGGACACGTCCCAGCAGACGACATCAAACGTCTGCTTCAAGAAAAGCCAAATGTTATTGGTTTATCTGTTCCGCAAATGCCTGTAGGCACTCCTGGGATGGAAATGGGGAATCGAAAAGACCCGTTTTCTGTGCTTTCTTTCGATCGCAATAACTCAGTTGCAGTATTCAATAAGTATCCTGGTGAGTCCTGAGTGAATAAAAAGGGTCTTTTAACTCGGAACTCAGCACTCTTTATTTAGAACCAGTTTTGATCGACTGCGACAAATGACTTAACCATCTCCTCAACCAGAAAGTAGATGGTGCGCTTGCAACATTTTGAGAAAGAAACTCAATGGCATGGTTACAATCTTGCAGGCTGGCATCAAGTCCCATTGCGCGATAAATTTCACGAGCATTACAAAAGGCATCCATCGCTTCTGATTCTCGATTGATTTTTTCTAACACCAAACCCAAATTAAACCAGGCATTTGCTTCTTCATTTGGGTCATTAAGATCGCTTCCGATCTTTAATGAATGCTGATAAAACTCCAACGCCCTTTGGTACTTTCCTAAAGCCTTATAAGCACTGCCCAATCCACTCAAAGCCATGCTTTGACCATTGCGATCGCTGATGAATTTCGCCAGCCCTAACCATTGTTGGTAAAATTCAATTGCTAGTTGGTAAGATCCCAACGATTCATAAATGTTGCCCAAACTTCCTAGGCAAATACATTCCCCAGTCCAATCGCCTATTTTCTTGGTTATACTCAACCATTGTTGGTAAAAATCTATCGCTTGCTCGTACTTACCCAGGTATTCATAAGTATTACCCAAGCTTCCCAAGCAAATGCCTTCCCCAGTGCGATCGCCTATTTTCCTGGTAATACTCAACCACTGGTGATAAAATTCAATCGCTCGCTGATATTTGCCCAGTGATTGGTAAGCGTTACCCAACCCAGATAAAGATTTGGCTTCTTCTAAGCGATCGCCTATTTCTTTAGCTATATCTAACCACTGTTGATAAAACTCAATTGCTAGGTGGTACTCGCCTAGCGACTGGTAAGCATTGCCCAAACTTGCCAAAGAAATGACTTCCCGATTGCGATCGCCTGTTTCTCTAGCTTTTTCTAAGCACCGCTCTTCATACTCAATGGACTCAATATTATTTAGTCCCCCGGATCTTATTACTTCTGTCATTCTCTATAGAAATTTTTGATCGATAAGCTGTCGATTATACAATTTTCTGTGGCTTTAGCACAGGATAAGTGCAACTTATGTCAAAATTGAGAAATTATTTTTCAATATCAAGCTTTCTTATATACTTTTCATACACAGCGATCGCCATGTATAAAAAGCTTTTATTTATCCTTAGTAACAAGCATACAAATATACCATACTGAAAAACTTAGCTTTCTCAAAAGATATAATAAAAACAAAATTAATCAGCAGCAGCATAATCTGGCAATACGTTGAGTTCTAAATTAACAGCACTTAAATAATTTTGATCGTTTAAAACTTGTGATGGTAATTTATTTGCATTCACAGCAGCTTTAACCAAATCTTTCGCAAGAATATTTCTATTCAAAGTTTTAAGTACTAGCGCTTCTCCGCTAGGAATACCGTGTTGTTGCAGACCTCCTTGATAAGCAAAATTAACTAGATTCAAAGGCTGGAGGTAATTCGCAGAAGTCGAGTTTGTGGATAAATTATTAGAGTTAACAGCTATTGTTTCACTGTTGTTAGTAGTAGCTGTTTGAGCGCCAGCAATTCCAGGTACAAGAGTAAGAGAAGCAAAAATCAGTGCAGAATTTATTAAGGTAGCAAGTTTCATAAGTTATATTTAGGTAAAATGCGATCGGTGTTTCTTAGTAATAGAGTCCTCTTTATTATTAATCTCAACTTCCTTCAGTCAGGTCATCTGATCGGTTGATATATGACTCACCCAAAAGGGTGAGCTAATTGGGTGATACAAACAGCAATAGAGACTCAACTGAGTCTAGACACAACAAGGATGGTTGAAATTTTCAAGTACTTAACTGAGGCGAGTTGAACATTTATGCAATTTTTTAGGTGACTCAAATACGCTCATTCACCTAAGCCTAATCACAAGTATTTCCTCAAATGTCAGAGAAAAATACTGCGTGCTGCTTTGCTAAAGCGTCTCTACATACCTAAAATTCTCTCTTAGAAGGAAAAACTTGACACTTAAGGGATTGTTTAGTATAAATGTACTATAAAAGCGCTTGATATTGCATAAAACTTTACCACTCCCGACTACGCCAATAGGAGAGTACAAAATAAATGAAGCTATCTAAGGTAGACTTGAGCAGTTTAGTAGCGATCGCTCATTCTGATGGATATTTGCAGTTGTTGCTCGACCGAGGCAACGAACTAGAGTTTTTGGAAATTCCGGCACCGATACAAGCTTACGAAGGATTGCAAGAACTCAATGAGGTTATAGCTGAAACTACTGCACTACCCTTTGAAGAAGAACCAATTGCCATGTTACCAGTTAGCTCATCAATGGCGGCGGCTGTAGGCTACGATCCTGACGAACAGATTTTGCAAGTTGAGTTTCAAAGTGGAGCGGTTTATCAGTACTTAGGCGTAGATGAGGATACTTGGGAAGATTTACATTCCTCGGACTCAATTGGCAGCTTTTTCAATCAAGAGATTAAAGGTAGATATGATTGCGATCGTCTAGATTGTGCAGATTAATGACTAATAACTGCATGTAGGGTTTTTAATAATTCTTGCGTTGTATAAGAAACTTCTTGGCATAAGTCGGGAAAAGGGGAAGGTGGGGCCCCCTCTGGGGATAAGGGGCGTAGGGAAAGGGACTGATGTTTTTTATCCCTTACCATGAGTCTCTTTAACCTTTACCCAATCTCCACCTAACAATTTTGGGTTGGCAGACCACTAGTAATGCTTTCTTCAGAGACAATAGAAAAAACCCATATAATATCAACGCAGTTATGACAACTACACTTACCTCTGCTGTTAAACCAAGAGCCGAAGATAGTTTTGCCATTACCTTTGCACCGTTATCTCTGGAAGAAATCTATGCCAAATCCGACGATCCAGCCAACGGTGCTGTGGTTGTGATGAGTGGTATGGTTCGCAATCAAACCGATGGTAAACCTGTGATTGCTCTAGAGTATCAAGCTTATGAACCGATGGCGTTGCGGATATTTTATCAAATTGCTACTGATATTCGCTTATCTATGTCTGATGTGAATCGAGTCGCGATTTATCATCGTGTTGGACGTTTGCAAGTTGGGGAAATCAGCGTTTTAGTAGCTGTGGGTTCTCCTCATCGGGGTGAGGCGTTTGAAGCTTGCCAATATGCTATTGATACGCTCAAACACAATGCCCCTATATGGAAGAAAGAACATTGGCAAGATGGTTCTAGTACCTGGGTAAGTATTGGTGCGTGTGAAACATCAGGAGAAAATTGTTGATTTGACAAAGAATTCAGAAATCAGAATGGGCTACGCCCCGCTGCGCTAACAGAAGTCAGATTGACAAAATCTTGACAAGCATAGGTAAAATGCTATCCTCTTTTTCCAAATGTATTGAACTCATCGACACCACTCGCCAGAAACTTGAAAAGCGTCATAACTTCTCTACGAGACGCTGCGCGAACGTTGAATGGTGTCGATTGTTTTCACAGTAAGGGTTTCTAGCTAGAAAATCGATTGCTTATTGAGAATTACTTACTGGTTGTTGAAAATTTGAAAAGTGGTGTCGATTTTGTTGCTGTGCAAAAGTACTCTTAACAAACTCTGCAATCTCTATACGATTCCCACCGGGATCTCGGAGGAAAAACCGCACGCATCCTGGAAGTGGTCGTTGGTCGGGAATAATTTCTATCCCATGCTCTTTTAGGTGTTCTTCAAAAGCGTTCAAGTTATCGACTTGGAAACAAAAATGCCGTCTTGATGCTTGGTTATTGGCGTTTTTCTCTCTACTAACGTGCAGTTCAATATCTCCCAATTTGTACCACGCTCCTGAATCATTTTTGATGACATCAGGTCTGGCAATTTCAGTCAATCCTAAAACTTTACTATAAAAAAACAGCATTGCTTCCTCCACTTCCAGAGGATAGGTTACTTGAATATGATGAACTGCATTAAGCTTCATAAATTTTTCTCCTAATTTGGGTTAAAGTTGGTAGCGCTACAATCACCTTTTGCTGTAATACTGGCGTATTTTTAAAGTTTTTCTGTTCAAACTCACCAAACATCTATATAACAAGCTTTCCCATACTGATGCGTTCTTCAATGAGATAGCCAAGTTTTCTATAAAACTCAACTACTTCTGCGTTGGAGACACGAACTTGGAGATTGATTTTGAGGCATCCCATCGCTATCAATACTCTCTCTGCGTGCTGCACTAGCTTGCTACCAATACCCTGTCGTTGATACTGAGGACTGACCGCAACTGTGTATAGCCAACCGCGATGCCCGTCATATCCTGCCATGATAGTCCCTACAATCACAGAGTTAATCTCAGTAACGAAAAACAACTCAGGTTGTACAGCAAGCTTCTGACTGATTACCAATTTTGGGCTGCTGTGCGACGGATTATTAGGAAACACCTCATCCCACAAAGCACTGACTAATTCAGCATCAGATTCTTGGTATGGTCTTATATTCATCTACATCTCTAAATCAAAGCACTTGCCTTTGCACATTGTTTGTGAAATACTACTCTTAAACTACGACAAATCGATATATTTTAAGTAGTATTATACAAAAATTACCATAAAACATCGCGTCCTGAAAGCAATTACAGGCGAATCCCTAAGATGACAAACACAGAAATTCGCACTGCTCAAGTTAAAGTCCCTAACGGAGATTTGCAAATTGATGCTTACTTAGCTGAACCAGCACAAAAGGGAACCTTCCCAGCCGTAATCGTGATTCAGGAAATTTTTGGGGTTAATATTCACATTCGGGAAGTTGCTGAAAAATTTGCCAAAGAGGGGTATGTAGCGATCGCACCGACTTTATTTCAACGCACCGCTCCCGGTTTTGAGGGTGGATATACTCCTGAAGATGTCCAGCAAGGGAGGGGTTATAAGGAGCAGACAACAGCAGAGGAAATATTGAGTGATATTAAAGCTGCGATCGCTTATCTAAGAACCTTACCAAATGTACAAGGAGATGCGATCGGCTCTATTGGTTTCTGCTTTGGTGGTCACGTCGTTTATCTAGCTGCCACTTTACCAGATATTAAAGTTACAGCTTCCTTCTATGGTGGCGGTATTCCCAACTCAACTCCCGGCGGTGGAGAAGCAACCATCACCCGCACTCCAGAGATTAAAGGCCCCATTTACGCCTTCTTTGGTCTTGACGATCAGGGAATTCCCTTAGAACATACAGAACAGATCGAGGCAGAACTGAAGAAAAATCAGATTACTCATGCTATCTTCCGTTATCCCGGTGCAGGGCATGGCTTCTTTTGCAATCATCGGGCCAGCTACAATGCCGAAGCTGCTGCTGATGCTTGGAAAAATGTTCAAGAACTATTCCAAAAGAACCTTCAGCTTCAAAAAGTCTAAATTTTTAGGTTAGGAGCAATACAACACTAGAGGCGCACATCTGTGTGCCTCTACAACTGAACATAGGCAAAATAAGTCAAAAGCAAATTAAAAAACAAAGTATCACGTCCATGATTTCCGCCTTCAAACAACCACAAGTTAAGATTTTCCAAGGTTTTTCACTATTCCTTTTACCTGGATTATTAGCAATCTCAACAACCTTAATCAGTTGCTCAGTCCAAACCCCAAATTCAGCAAATCAAACCATTGGCTTGAAAACCAAAGTTGTCCGAATGGGGTATCAAAGTTCTGGGGATATTTTCAGACTTAAAGGATTGATCGAAAAACGTCTAAAGCCTTTAGGTATTTCCGTGGAATGGGCGCAATTTGCCGCCGGGCCACAACTGATGGAAGCGATGAATGTGGGCAGGGTTGATATTGGCTCTGTAGGCGAGACTCCCCCGATATTTGCCCAAGCGGCTGGCACATCTTTAGTTTATATTGCTAGTAATAAACCCAGTACCGGGAAAGGAAGCGGAATTATCGTTCAAAAGAATTCACCGATTCGGACTTTAGCCGATCTCAAAGGTAAAAAAGTAGTTTTTCAAAAGGGTTCTGCTTCCCATTACTTATTAATAAAAGCTTTGGAAGAGGCTGGTTTAAAATATACTGATATTCAAGCTCTTAGCCTCCCTCCTTCAGAAGCCCGTGATGCTTTTATTCAAGGAAAAATTGATGCCTGGGTAACTTGGGACCCTTATTTAGCCGTGGCCCAAAAAAAAGCAAATGCTCGTGTTTTGAGAGATGCTAGTGGCATTTCTACTCAGGGCGGATATTACATGGCAGCGCGAAAATTTGCCACAGAAAACCCGAAATTAGTGCGATTAGTTCTTGAGGAGATAGATAACACAGGGCAATGGGCTGAGAAAAATCGATCGGAAGTTGTAAAACTGACTATTCCTCATCTCAAAATTGATGAAGATATTTTAACAACAATGGTTGGAAGGCGAACTTACGGTATAAGACCCATTACGCCTGAAATTATGGAAAAACAACAGAAAATTGCAGATTTATTTGCCAAAGAAAAAGTGATTCCTAAACCCATCAATATTAAGGAAGCGATGCTGACTAGCGAACAATATGCAGCTATAACACCGGAAACCATTAGCCAGAAATAGCGCCAGGAGATAAGAAAATGGAAGTTTTTTGGTATTTGCCGACCCAGGGAGACGAGCGTTATTTAGGTACTACAATCGGCAGGCGACCAGCCACTTATCCCTATATGCAGCAAATCGCCCAAGCTGTTGATAAATTGGGCTATGGCGGGATGTTGATTGGTACCGGACAAAAACAAGATACTTGGATTGTCGCTACTTCATTAATTTCAGTTACGGAACGCTTGCGGTTTCTTGTAGCATTTCGTCCGGCAATTATGTCGCCTTCTTTGGCAGTTAGAATGGCTGCGACTTTTGACCAGATTTCTAATGGTCGAATTATTCTGAATGTTGTCACTGGTGGCGACACCAAAGAACTTGCAAAAGATGGGATTTTCTTAGATCATGACCAGCGTTATGAACTCACAGATGAGTTTTTGACAATTTGGCGATCGCTCATGCAAGGTGAAGAAGTAACCTATAGTGGTCGCCATTTGCAAGTTCAAGGCGCTAAACTCCAATTTCCTCCCGTACAAAAGCCTTATCCCACCCTATATTTTGGCGGTTCTTCAGATGCGGCGCTCCAAGTTGCTGCCAAACACATTGATGTATATTTAACTTGGGGTGAACCACCAGATCGAGTTGCCGAAAAGATTGCAAAAGTACGCCAATTAGCAGCAGAACAAGGTAGAACAGTCCGCTTTGGAATTCGGATGCACGTCATAGTCAGGGAAACTACGCAAAAAGCTTGGGATGCAGCCAACGAACTGATTCAGTATGTCGATGATGAAACCATAGCAGCTGCACATCAGCGGTTTGCTCAGTCTGAATCAGAAGGACAACGCCGCATGGCCCAACTGCATAAAGGTAATCGCAAAAACCTAGAAATTAGCCCCAACTTATGGGCAGGTGTTGGCTTAGTGCGTGGAGGTGCTGGGACTGCCTTAGTTGGAGATCCAGACACAGTTGCAGCGCGAATGCTAGAATATGCCGATTTAGGAATTGATACCTTTGTTTTCTCAGGGTATCCCCATCTCGAAGAAGCTTATCGAGTTGCAGAATTATTATTTCCCAGGTTGCCGTTACAAACTCCAGCGATCGCATTACCGCAGCAGGTTGCAAGTACATTCAGTGAATTTGTTACCAAAACAGATTTACTCAAACCCCAGCCAGTGTAAGCAATTCAAAATCCAAAAACTAACGTGATTTAACTCATAACACCCTAGTACAACATTGCATAAATTCGGCAAAACTCTGCGTTCCTCTGCGCTACGCCAGTTGCTACAACGCTGGGAAACCGCGCAACGCACTGGTTTAACTTTGCGTGCCTTTGCGTTTAAAAACACAACGATTTTACAAAAAAAAGCATGAGTACGAAAAAACCTCAACTTAGATTAGGTGCATTCTTGCCCAGCACTGGTCATCACGTAGCGTCATGGCGACACCCCGAAGCGCAAGCTAATGCTGGTTTGAACTTTCAGCATTATAAAAAGCTGGCACAGACAGCAGAACGCGGCAAATTTGACATGATCTTCTTTGCAGATGGTGTGGCTGTGCGCGATGCCTACGGCGGGCTACGCCAACGCAATCAAAGCGCCGACCTTTTGAGCCGGAATGGCAAACTCGTCCACTTTGAACCTCTTACCCTGTTGTCGGCTTTATCTGTAGTGACGGAAAACATCGGTTTGACGGCCACAGTATCAACCACCTACAACGAGCCTTATCATCTCGCCCGCAAATTTGCATCATTAGATTATCTTAGCGGTGGCCGTGCCGGTTGGAATCTCGTAACTTCTGCTACCGAAGCTGAAGCGTTGAACTTCAATCGGGAAAAGCACATGGAGCATACCCTACGTTATCAACGTGCCAAAGAGTTTGTGGATGTAGTCACGAAACTCTGGGATAGTTGGGAGGACGACGCCTTCTTACATGATAAGGAATCGGGTATTTACTTCGATCCAAATAAACTGCACGTTCCCAACCACAAAGGCGAGCATTTTTCAGTACGCGGCCCGCTGAATGTGGCGCGTCCCATCCAAGGTTATCCGGTGATCATTCAAGCTGGATCTTCCGAGGATGGTAAGGAGCTAGCTGCACAAACGGCGGAGGTAATTTTCACTGCCCAACAGACCTTGGCAGAAGCTCAGGCATTTTATACAGATGTGAAGGGGAGACTGGCTCAATACGGGCGCTCACCTGACCATCTTAAGATTATGCCAGGTGTATTCCCAGTTATCGGCAAAACTGAGCAAGAAGCTAAGGACAAATTCGATCGAATTCAGGAGTTGATCGATCCGGTAGTCGGCTTAAATTTGCTTGGCTCAATGATCGGTGGATTTGACCTATCTGGCTATCCATTGGACGGGCCGTTGCCGGAGTTACCAGAGACTAACGGGGGTAAAAGCCGTCAGCAACTTCTGACTGACCTAGCCAAGAGAGAGAATTTAACGATTCGACAACTGTATTTATCGATAGCTGGAGCGCGTGGGCATCGTCAGATTCTAGGCACACCAGAACAAATTGCCGATCAGCTAGAAGATTGGTTTGTCAATGGTGGGGCAGATGGCTTTAATATTATGCCGCCCTGGTTGCCCGGAGGATTGGATGAGTTTGTAGACTTGGTAATTCCTGAATTGCAACGTCGCGGTCTGTTCCGTACAGAGTATGAAGCAGGAACCCTGCGCGAAAATCTTGGTTTACCTCGTCCGGTAAATCAGTTTAGCAAAGTTGCTACTCGTGAAGCGGCGATCGCCTAACTTTTTCTAAAGCAAGTTTTGCAACAAAAAGGCTCAAGCATTCCTGCCTGAGCCATAACTAAATTCAATTTATAGATTAGCTTCAAGAACTATATCTTTCGATCGGTAGTGGATCAGCTCAGTTAAAATTTATCACCATAGTAATGTAAGATAATTATCTGGATGATGTCTGGTTGATATCTATAACCTCAACAAAGTCTAAATTACTAAAGCTGAGAGTTGGGAAACTCCGGTGAAATTCCGGGACTGTGCCGCAGCTGTGATGGGATGACCCAAGTCAGAATGCCAACTCTCAGGATGTCCTCAAGACACACTCACCGTCTACTCCCTGCGTTGCACGGGGAAGGAGTTCTAAGTTTGGTTTCTAGATTTGCCACTTGTCCTGGCTTGTTTTATGCTACTCCTGCCGCAGATGGTATATTATCTCGCGTTAGAATACCAGGTGGAATTATTAGTAGTCAGCAGTGCCGTGCGATCGCAGATATAGCAGAGCAGCACGGTGGCGGCTATATAGATGTGACTAATCGAGCCAACCTACAAGTTCGTGAAATCCGCACGGGGATAAATGCTGAGGTTCTGAAGTACCTACAAAATATGGGATTGGGTTCTGACAATACTGTTGTAGACCAAATCCGCAATATTATGACCAGTCCAACTGCTGGTATCGATCCCCAAGAATTAATCGACACTCGCCCCTTTGTCCAAGGTTGGGATGATTATATTGCTGCACATCCCGCGCTTTCGGGACTGTCGGCAAAATTTAGCGTTTGCTTTGATGGTGGTGGGATAATTCAGGTGTGCGATCGCTTGAATGATATCGCCTTTGCAGCTGTCTTACTTAACGATCGGGTTTATTTTCGTCTCTATCTCAGTGTTGGCGAGAAAAGTCAACCTCCCAGCGATACGGGAATTTTGTTACCACCAGAGGAATGTTTGCCCGTCTTAGCAGCTTTGGCGGATGTCTATCTAGCTTATAGTCATCCTACGAGTAAGCGGCGGCTACGTTTGAGAGAGTTATTGAATACTTTGGGTTGTGAAAATTATCTCCAAGAAGTTGAGCAGCGTTTACCTTTTTCTTTTTTGTACAGTGAAATAAGAAAAGACCTACTCTCCGAGCAAGGCAAGCTACGGTGTACACACAAGTCTGAAACAGTTCACTCATCAGAGCTTAAGCGTAAGTTTTACCCCTCCCTAACCCTCCCCTTGGAAAGGGGAGGGAACTGTATTTCTAGTTTCCCCCCTTTCCAAGGGGGGATTAAGGGGGGTAATTCGATGTGTGTGTACACTGTAGAGGAAGGCAAAGGGGAAAAATATCAGCATATTGGCATCCATCCCCAACGTCAGCAAGGCTTATTTTACATTGGTGTTGTCTTGCCCTTGGGCCGATTGCAAAGTAGACAGATGCGGGGTTTAGCAGATTTAGCAGCAAAATACGGCAGTGGAACTCTCAGGCTAACCCCTTGGCAAAATTTGCTCCTTACAGATATTCCTCAGCAATGGGTTGCTGATGTCCAAGGTGAAATTGCTTTATTAGGATTAGATTTTTCTGCAAACAACGTCAAGGGTGGATTAGTTGCCTGTTCGGGAAAAAAGGGTTGCACCGCTTCTGCCACTGACACTAAAAGTCATGCGTTGGCATTGGCAGAGTATCTTAAAACTCGCGTTACTCTTGATTACCCAGTTAATATCCACTTCACTGGCTGCGAAAAATCTTGTGCCCAGCATAGCAAAAGTGATATTACTCTCCTCGGCGTCACCATTGAGGCTGAAAATAGAACTGTGGAAGGCTATCACGTTTATGTTGGTGACAGTAATCAGAAATTCGGACGCGAACTATATCAATATGTAACTTTTGCCGAACTACCTGCATTAGTAGAGCGGATGCTATATGTATATAAAATTCAACGCTTAAATTCTAATGAGTCCTTTGGGGAATTTGCTAATCGATATCCAATAGCACAATTACAGCAGTTATTTAATAAACACTTAGAAAATGGAACCACAGATAAATACAGATGATTGATTCCTCCCTTTCTCTGACTCTGTGTTCTCTGCGGTTAATTAAATTAGGTATTCTTCTATTAAAAAAGAAGTATCTATACTAACTAACAAATCAATCCAAAATTTAAAATCTAAAATCCCAAATTGAATGCCCGACTATATCCGAGATGCCAACGAAATTTACCGTAATTCCTTCGCAATCATTCGGTCAGAAGCGAACCTAGATGTGCTGCCACCAGATGTAGCAAAAGTTGCTGTGCGTCTAATTCATGCCTGTGGAATGACGGATATTGTCACTGAGTTGGGATATTCACCAACAGCAGTGCAATCCGCAAGGGCAGCACTGGCAGCAGGAGCGCCAATACTGTGCGATTGCCGAATGGTTGCCGATGGCGTTACCAGACGGCGGTTGTCTGCAAACAATCAAGTTATCTGTACCCTCAACGAGCCAGAAGTGCCAGAACTTGCCCAGCGTATGGGTACTACAAGGTCGGCCGCAGCTATAGAATTATGGCGATCGCACCTGGAAGGCTCAGTAATTGCAATTGGGAATGCGCCCACAGCCCTGTTCCGACTGTTAGAAATACTCGATGAAGGAGCTACTAAACCTGCAATTATCTTGGGCTTTCCAGTGGGGTTTGTCGGTGCAGCCGAATCAAAAGCCGCACTGGCAGCAGATAGCAGAAATGTACCATTTTTAACCTTACACGGTCGGCGCGGTGGAAGTGCGATCGCGGCAGCAGCAGTTAACGCCCTGGCAACGGAGGAAGAATGAATATGCAACCTAAAGGTCGTCTTTATGGAATTGGTGTCGGCCCGGGCGATCCCGAACTATTGACCCTCAAAGCGCTGCGGTTATTACGTGCGGCTCCTGTAGTAGCTTATCAATCAGCCACAGATAAAGAAAGTATCGCTAGAGCGATCGTGGCGCAGTATCTTCCTGGCAATCAAATCGAGGTACTATTTCACCTCCCCCGCGCTTTGGAACCAGAAAAGGCAAAATCTATTTATGACCAGGAAATTGAACCAATTGCCGAGCATCTAGCAGCAGGTCGAGATGTCGTGGTACTGTGCGAGGGCGATCCATTTTTCTATGGTTCATTTATGTACCTGTTCACGCGGTTATGCGACCAATACGAAACAGAAGTTGTCCCCGGAGTTTCCTCGCTGATGACTTGTCCGGTAGCCTTGGGTGTACCTTTCACCTACTACAATGATATTCTCACAGTCTTACCCGCCCCGTTGCCAGCAGAAGAACTGACTACACATCTGCTGATGACTGATGCCGCCGCAATTATGAAGCTAGGTCGTCACTTTACCAAAGTACGAGATATCCTGCATAAATTAGGGCTAGCGTCACGAGCAAGATATATTGAGCGGGCATCAACATCACAGCAACGTATCATCCCCCTAGATGAAGTCGATCCAGCCGAGGTACCCTATTTCTCAATGATTGTAATTCCCACCAAAAATCGACTATAGACTGATCTTTCCTTTTTAGTTAAGGTATTCTTTAACTGATGATTAAGACTTGACCATAAAGAAATACTTCAATAAAAGTTGATGGCTTCTAATAGCACCTTCACTCCTGATACGATCGCTGCTGGCTTTCATGCCCTGTCTGACCCCCTACGGATTAAGGTATTAGAACTGCTGCGCTCTCAAGAACTATGCGTCTGTGACCTGTGTGAACACCTGGGAACTACTCAATCTAAACTGTCTTTTCACCTCAAAACCCTGAAAGAAGCGGGTTTAGTTCGCGCTCGTCAAGAAGGGCGCTGGATTTACTACAGCCTCAATCTACCGCAGTTTGCTGTCTTAGAGCAGTATTTAGCAGAATTCCGCCGCTTTAGCCCCATATTACCTATTCGTCCCCCCTGCGATCCTTAAATATTCATCAATTTTTTTTGTAATATTTCGTTTAATTTTAGTTTTATGGGCATTGATAAATCAATTTTTTTTGAAATGATGGAGATATACTCTTGATATAACTCACGAATTTTAGATTTTCAATTTTGGATGTTGGATTGAATAATCTGAAATTCCTGCTCGAAGCTCCTGCATTCATGTATGGGGTTAATTGTAATGAACAAAAATACTTCAAAACGCCTCTCTTTTATTGACCGTTTCCTAACCTTGTGGATTTTTTTAGCAATGGCGATCGGTGTTGGTCTAGGCTATTTCTTTCCTGGAGTAGAAGCCTTTATCAATCAGTTCCAGGTGGGAGCAACCAATATAGCGATCGCCATCGGGTTAATTATGATGATGTATCCGCCCTTAGCCAAGGTGCGGTATGAAGAATTAGGGGATGTATTTCGCAACGGAAAAATTCTTGGTGTTTCACTAATTCAAAATTGGATCGTTGGGCCAATTTTGATGTTTGCTCTGGCAGCTATTTTCTTACATAATTACCCAGAATACATGACAGGATTGATTCTGATTGGATTAGCCCGGTGTATTGCAATGGTAGTTGTGTGGAGTGACTTGGCACGAGGCAATACAGAATATACGGCTGGCTTGGTTGCCTTTAATAGCATCTTTCAAGTCATCTTTTATAGTCCTTATGCCTGGTTTTTCATTACTGTACTGCCGCCACTGTTTGGTTTACAAGGCAGTGTTGTTAATGTCAGCATTGCTGAGATTGCCAAAAGTGTGTTTATCTATCTTGGTATTCCCTTTTTAGCTGGATTTTTCACTCGTTACTTCTTAGTAAAAGTGAAAAGTAAACAGTGGTATCACGAGGAATTTGTGCCTAAAATCAGCCCCATCACACTGATTGCTTTGTTATTTACAATCGTCGTTATGTTCAGCTTGAAAGGAAATTTGATTGTTCAAATCCCCTTCGATGTGGTGAAGATTGCAATTCCGTCGATCGTCTACTTCATCATCATGTTTTTGGTCAGCTTTTACATGGCTTGGCGCGTTAAAACAGACTATTCTAGAGCCGCAAGCGTCGCCTTTACATCGGCAGGAAATAATTTTGAACTTGCAATCGCAGTGGCGATCGCAGTATTTGGCATTAATTCGGGTGTTGCTTTTGCCGCCGTTGTCGGGCCTCTGGTGGAAGTGCCTGTATTGATTGGTCTGGTTAATGTGGCTTTCTGGTTTGAAAAACGTTATTTTTCGCCATCTGAATCGAGAATCTTTTAAATTTAGTCAAATTATTCGGAGGATTTGAACCATGAAACGTGTGATGTTTGTCTGCAAAAAGAATTCTGCCCGTTCCCAAATGGCGGAAGGCTTTGCTAAAACTCTTGGTAAAGGAAAAATTGAAGTGATTAGCTCTGGGTTAGAAGCAAGTCAGGTTAGACCAGAAGCGATCGCAACCATGAAAGAAATTGGTATCGACATTACCGATCAACACTCCAAACCCCTGAGTGATTTCCAAGCACAAGACTTTGATATCGTGATTTCTTTGTGTGGCTGTGGCGTAAATTTACCGCCTGAGTGGGTTGTGCGAGAAGTATTTGAAGATTGGCAGTTAGACGATCCAGCAGAACAACCAGAAATTTTTCCGAGAGTCCGCGATGAAATCAAAGAACGGGTCACTCAATTAATTGAGTCTGTAAATCAAGAAATTACACCTGCTTGATAAGCATTACAAGGATGCTTTATTTCTTGGAAATCCCTAACCAATTATCATGACGACATTTGACCATCCCCCCAGAATTTTATTTTTGTATGGCTCCCTGCGCGAGCGTTCCTATAGCCGCCTTTTGGCAGAGGAAGCCGCACGCATCATTGAAGAATTTGGAGCAGAGGTGAAGTTTTTCGATCCCCGTGAACTGCCGATTTACGGTAGCGTACTTGACACCCACCCAAAGGTGCAGGAGTTGCGTCAATTAAGCTTGTGATCAGAAGGGCAAGTTTGGTCTAGCCCAGAGTTGCACGGTCAGATTTCTGGCATTATGAAAAATCAAATTGATTGGATTCCGCTCAGTATTGGAGCCGTTCGCCCGACTCAAGGAAGAACTTTGGCTGTGATGCAAGTGAGTGGAGGATCTCAGTCTTTTAACGCTGTCAACACATTAAGAATTCTTGGACGCTGGATGCGGATGTTCGCGATCCCCAATCAATCGTCAGTCGCTAAAGCATATCAGGAGTTTAACGAAGACGGCACTATGAAAGATTCGCCCTACCGCGATCGCGTTGTCGATGTGATGGAAGAACTTTACAAATTTACCTTGCTATTGCGTGACAAAGTTGATTATCTCACAAACCGCTATAGCGAACGTAAGGAAAAAGCTGCCAAAGAGACAATCAAGATAGCTTCTCAATCTCTTGAAATTATAGCAACAGCCAAAAAGGTTAGGACATCAACAGACGATAAAACTTAGACACAAAAAGGCTTTTCACCCAGTCCCCAGTCCCCAGTCCCCAGTCCCCAGTCCCTTGCCATAACTTTAAAACAAATTGACTATTGAGCATCCAAAAAAAGATAACCTCCTGGCAGATTGAACCAGGAGATTGAAAAAAAATGATTCATCTTTACAAGCGTTGTAGCAGACTCAAACCGTGGCTATCTGTACCACAAGTATTGAAAAGAAAGTATTCATCAGCCAACTTTTGCACTTGTTCTGATTCCAAGGTGCTGGGTTTCCAAGGGTTAGGGTTATTGTAGGCGTAGAAAGTTTCCACACCATCGATGCCCTTTTCTGCCGCAGCTGGAATTAAGTCGAAATGCGATCGCTTGTAACGAGCTGGATGAGCCAGAACTGCCAATCCCCCAGCTTCATGAATAGCGGCAATCACGTTACTTGCCTGATATTCTTGCCCTGTAGTCGGCCTTCTTTGCAGATAGGGTTTCATACTAGGATGTTCTGTGGCAAAAGCGTAAGCCAAAATGTGAACTTCTATATTCAAAAGGTTGGCATTAATTTCCACGCCACTCCACAGGTGAGGAGTGGTTGCATGAGGATTATTCCACTTCCAATCTTCTAACCAAGCAAGGGCGGCTTGATAGCCGACAATACCATGATGATCGGTGATGGCTAACCCTTTTAACCCAATAGCGATCGCCTGCTCCATCAATGCACTAGGCTGCAATCTACCATCCGAGTAGACAGTGTGCATGTGAAAGTTGAATAACCTTGGACAACTATGTGCATCAATGTTACGGAATACTTGCTTTAAAAGTTCTGCCGAAGTTGTAGTACGGGTCAAATTTACAGCCATAACCCCCTCTGAAGAAAAATATTTATCCTTAACACACCAAAATGCCACATCTTTGGATGAGAAAGAACCTACACTAAAAATTAGTATCGGCTGCTACTTTCTCAGCTTTCTCAGCAAATTTTTCAATATGTTAAGACTACGTTAGCAAATCTTAATCTCAGCAGTCATGGGTGATTCGCACTACTTTATTATTAGGTAGTAGTAAATATTACATCCAGTTTTTCATAAATGCACCTATAGCATCTGTGCTAAATGACCTAGAAAAGAAAGGTTTAGTAGGGTAATTATTTCTAATAAGCCTGAAATGCAAATTGATTTCGTGTGTAAAAAACATTATTTGTCTCAGTAATTACAGCTTTTTTCTAACCCATAATGACTTTAGCGTAGGCGTAGCCCGCCGCAGGCATCATATAAATGAGTCTAAAATAGCTTTGAGAAAACTAACGATGTCTACGACGGGCTATGCCTACATTTGGGTTGCATTATACCCCTCGCGCAATTCCAAAAGAATCTCCCTTCAAGGTGACTCCAAGGGGTTCTATCACTACCTCGCGGGAAAAAGACGCTTCAACTCTCCCAGCGATCGCAGCCGAAAGTTGATGTTCTCTTGCAAGTAGGACAATTCTCTCTGCATCTTGCTCTGACTCTGTATAGAATGCAAATCCTGCACCGTAATTGAACACCGAAAGCATCGTCTCGGCCCCGCCCTCAAGATGACTCTCAACAAATGTAAATATCTCTGGTACTGGGAGCATTGTTTCGATAACGTACCGAAGCGGCTTCACCGACCGCATCAGCTTTTGCCAACCATGACCAGTAATATTCTCCATCGCTGTGGGACGAATTCCTTCGCGCAGCACCGCCTGTACAAGGGGCGTGTAAAGATACGAAGCAGCATTCATCGCTTCCCAGAACTCTTGCCCACTCGGAAGTTTTGTTCTGTAGCCATCAGGAAGCGACTCAGCAAGCTTTCGCAGTGGGGTAAAACCGTTCTCATGGGGGCCCGAACTTTCCACCAAAACAATGGTATTTCCGGCATCCAGACGCGAGCTATCAATAGGAGCGACACCAGCCGGCATAACCCCAAAAACCGAGCCAGCGATGTCGAGCCGCCCTGGAATCATCTTGGTTTTTAGTTGAGGAGTTTCCCCTGAGAGATACACACACCCGACTCGTTTGCACCCCTCAACTACTCCATCAAGAAATCCATCAAGGAAAGCGGGGGTAAAAATTGTTTCAGGAGTACTCGAAGGCAGATAAAGACCGAGAAGTATAGTCTGCATACCTGAAGTTGCGGCATCGTTCGTCAGACACGAGACGATCTTAATCCCAATATTCCACCAGAATCGTCGAAGTTCTTCTTCGGAAAGATCGTCAGGGCGGGTATCGTCTGCGGTGCCTAGTCCTTCCGGCACAAGTGTCATCGAAAGTTCTCTAGCCCCCGCCTGTACAAACGGAGCGAGGTTGAAGCTGAAAGCATTAGCACTTGCTCCCAGACCTGACGCGGGGACGATGCCATAAGCGCTTGCAAAGCCAAGTGTGCGTTTTGCGGCATCGATGAAGCGTCGTTTTGCAGCATCGAGAGTATCGTAATCGACTTGATCGAGAGCTTGAGCCATCAGGTTGTGTTTTAAGTTAGAAGTTATGAGTTAGGAGTTAAAAGTTAGGAAAACTCATAACTCATAACTCCTCACTTTAAAATACCTCATCTTCAATACCGTGCCACCATTCACCCAATTTCATCAAGTCTTGATAAATATCTTCTAATTCTTTGGTATAAACATCGTTTGTCAGAGTGGCTCGACGCTCTTGCAATTTTTTGAGACGCAGTTGTACCAATACCCAAGGTTTAGAGATGCTATTCGTTGCTTCGATGTATTGCGCTAGTTCTTTGCTATCCATATATTTTATATTTTGATTTCTCCACCATCCCCCTTAACGCCTAACCAAAAAGAGTCACGATATTAGTACAATGTCAAGCTAGTTTTCAGGGTTTGTAGTCAGGACTTTAGTGCTTAGAAAATAAGGATTAAAGTCCTGACTACGAACTCACTTACCCATCAATTTAAACTTGACTGACTACTGTCGTGACTGCTGACAAAGGTGTTAAGTGAATTATTTCTACTTTAGATATCTGGCACAAACTACGTAGCCGCAAATTAGCTGACTAAAAGACATCGCAGCCAGTTCAAAACTGGCAAGTAATTAAGCTTTAGCCAAGTTTTCAGCAGCGAAGTCCCAGTTGACCAAGTTTTCTAGGAAATTCTTGATGAACGCTGGACGGGCGTTTTTATAGTCAATGTAGTAGGCGTGTTCCCAAACATCCAAGGTTAAGAGTGCCTTCTTACCATGAGCTAGGGGATTTTCTGCATTTGGTGTTTTGATCACCTTTAGCGTACCACCATCATCGATCAGCCAAGACCACCCACTGCCGAATTGAGTTGCAGCCGCGTTAGAGAACTCTTCCTTGAATTTGTCAAAGCTACCAAAATCTTTATCGATTTTGGCTGCGAGTTCACCTGTGGGTGTGCCACCACCTTGTGGTTTCAAAGAATTCCAGAAGAAGGTGTGGTTCCAAACTTGGGCAGCGTTGTTGAAGATTCCCACTTTAGAGGAGTCTTGGAAAGAAGTTTTAATCACTTCTTCCAGGGACTTATCAGCAAGTTCTGTACCTTCAGTGAGCTTGTTGAGGTTGTCTACATAAGCTTTGTGATGCTTGCCATAGTGATACTCGAAAGTTTCAGCTTTCATACCAAAAGGCTCTAGAGCATCTTTTTCAAAGGGTAGTGGGGGCTGTACAAATGCCATTGTGTCAAATCCTCTCTTTAGCGGTTTCTAGTTTGTAAGCTATTGCAGAAGTTTGGGAAATTAATAGCTTTTATTTTTAGAGGTTTTATGCCTTTGATTAGTGAAACATAAAACTTAACATCGTCATTCTACTACCAAACTGAAGACGGAAACAAAGTACTTTGTTGATAAGTCAAATCGCTAGCAATTCCTGACTATAAATAAAAATGACTAATGTTTTATAACTAAAGGCTAATAACTAAATAGCATTTAGCAATTAAAACTTTAATACTTCTATCTTTAGTAAGATTAATTACGATTTGAAAAATCAGTCGAAAGCGAGATGATTTATTTTTAAAAAAATGTAGATTAAATTAATAATTGTTTACACTTGACTATAAGTATTAATTTTCAAATTAAAATAGCCAATAGTTAACTTACATCTATTTTATTTTTAAATACAGTTTTAAAGATGGTAAGTGAATAATCACTCACCACCCTTTGAAACTAAAAAACTAACAGCAAATAGTAGTAATTAACACTGAGATAAATGCTGTTGGTAATAGTTAACGATTTGTGCCGTGACTTCAGACACATCCAAACCATCAGTTTGAAGTTCGATCGCATCTGCTGCTTTCTGCAAAGGAGAAACCTTGCGTGTACTATCTTTCCAGTCACGTTCGGCGATGTCGTGTTCCAACTGCTCTAAACTCACTTCAGGTTGACCTTGGGTGTTAAAGTCTTGCTGGCGGCGACGGGCGCGTTCGCTTACAGAAGCGGTTAAGAAGATTTTAACTTCGGCATCGGGAAATACGTGAGTACCGATATCTCGACCTTCAGCAACTAAACCACCTTTTTTGCCCCACTTTTGTTGTTGTTTAACCAGTGCTTGACGGACTGCGCTTTGTGCCGCGATCGCAGATACTTTTGATGTTACCTCAATCGTGCGAATCACTTGGGTAACATCAGTACCGTCAATCCAAACCTGCACAGACGATTGTAAATCCTGGGTGGGAGTAAGTTCAATTTTACACTGGTTAGTTAATTCGGCGATCGCACACTCATCGTCAATAGCAATTTTCTTTTGCAGTACTAACCAAGTGACAGCACGGTACATCGCTCCTGTATCTAAATAAACTAAATTCAGGTTTGCTGCCACTTGCCGCGCCACTGTGGATTTTCCAGCGCCGGCTGGGCCATCAATGGCGATAATGGGTTGACGATCGCGCAATATGAGATTGTCAATCAAACGTGTAGCACCAAGACGAGCTGCGATCGCCAACATTCCTTCCTCCTCAACTTTTACTAAAGACATCAACGTAGTCGGTTCAACCAATTCAATATATTCCACACAGACCGTGCTGACCATTGCCACTTCTTGCTGTACCACTGCTATCAACTTGTTGCTATTGCGATCGCCTGCAATGAATGCGGCTTCAGCTCGTCGCAAACCCCGATATAACACCGCCGCTTGCTCTTTTGCCGTTGCAGTCAAATATTGATTGCGAGAACTGAAGGCCAGACCCGACGCTTCCCGTACTGTTGGACAAGCAACAATTTCTACTGGCAAATTTAAGTCAGCTACTAAGCGTTTAATAATTGCTAGTTGCTGACCATCCTTTTCACCAAAGTAGGCACGGTCAGGCTGTACCAAATTGAAAAGTTTGGTAACAATCGTAGCGACACCCTGAAAATGACCTTGCCGAGAACGACCACACAAGCCTGTTATCATAGCAGATGGGGGGATAACTTGTGTAACCTTTGATTCTTGTATACTCTTCTGAGGAACAGCCATCTCTTCAGGACTCGGTGCAAAAATGGCATCTACCCCAGCTTGTTCGCAAAGTTGTTGGTCTTGCTCTAAAGTGCGGGGATAGCGTTGATAATCCTCGTTAGGAGCAAATTGCAGGGGATTGACGAAAATACTCACAATCACCGTAGAATTTTCGTGCCGCGCCCGTTGGATTAAGCTTAAATGACCTTGATGCAAATTTCCCATCGTTGGCACCAGACCGACTGCCGTCTGATACCAGCCAGTCATCTCATCTAGTCTCAGATCCTCAGTAACCGCAATTAGCTTGTTTTCTGAGCAGCGTTTAGTTAAATAGCAGCGTAAAGCTGCGACTGTTGTCAGCAGGCGCACAAAAATACCCCTAGTTCTTATCGATCCCTCCCCCGTTAGTTTATATCCGAAATAGAGGGAAGAGTTGATTGAACTAGGGGAATTAAGTGATACGGAACTGGGATTGGGGATTGGGGATTGGGCATTGGGCATTGGGCATTGGGCATTGGGTATTGGGCATTGGGTATTGGGGATTGAAAATACTTTTTCCTAATCCCCAGCCCCTAATCCCCAGTCCCCAGTCCCTAGATTATTTCCCCAATACCTCAATATGCACTGGTGCTACGCCACTGCCCATCATTCCCAAAATTCGAGCCGCGCCGGCAGACACGTCAATGACTCGACCCCGAATGAATGGGCCTCGGTCATTAATCCGCAGCACTACGGAACGACCGTTGCGAGTGTTAGTTACACGAACTTGCGTACCAAAGGGTAAACTGCGATGAGCGGCAGTCATTGCTTCTGGATTAAATCTCTGACCGCTAGCAGTGCGATTACCAGAACCATCATAGCCGTAATAAGAAGCCATTCCTCTCAGGGTGGCTCGCACTACTCCGACGGCAATCTGTTGAGGCAGCTTTGGTATTGATATTTGTTGACGGACTGGTAAATTTGCAATCTCTTTTAGGGGAGATGCATTGCCTAGTAGTCTCCGCAAGCGATTGGTTGCTTGCAATGCATCTTGCGCTAGATCGTTGGTACTACCTGCTAATCGCGTACCTTCGCTGATTTCGACCAACTCTTCGCCATTAATTTTAATTACATAGCGATCGCCATCTTGTTGGAGGGGGACGCTTTTGTTTTGCGCTTGATTGGCAGTAGATTTTTCCCCTGCTTTCCAACTGACGGTAATCTTACTCCCGTCCACGTTTTCCCGATTCAACTGGTTGATCTTAGCTGCTATTACACCAGCTATCTGAACCGGGTCATTGTCAGTGGAGCTAATCTGGTTACTCGCATCTGTTACGTTCCCAGTATTCAATGCATTTGATGAATTGCTAGCAATAAGGGCGTACCCTTGTACGCCCCCAGTATTGCCAATTGCACCAACTTTTTTAGTCTCAAGATTCGTATTTGATACAGAACTCAAAAAGGTGAGAACAGGTATATTTTTGATAAAAAGGGTTGCCGCCTTACGTCCTTTGATGTTGTGAGGATGAATTTCTGTAATCACAGCATCCAAGGTTTGTTTCCCTGCTGTTGATTGGAACTCTCCCACCTTAACCACATCAGGGGCGGGTGATTTTTGGGATGCTAGCGCATTTCCTTTAGTGGTTTGAGTGCAACCGACTGAGGGTACTCCCAAAACAGCCATAAACAGGGCAACAATAGTCCACAAATGTCTTTGATTCATGCGTCCGTTTTTGAAAGCGACTGTAGAACTTAAAGTTTTATAACTTGCGGGATCGATCGCTAATGAAAGTGATTTCCCTTTTGAAAAACTCGAACTCGTTCCGTTTTCACTTTGTTCTTTATAACTGCAACAGACTAACACGAACCTTTTAGCTTGGGGATCAGGGTTTTAGCGTAACTATGGGCCACTTTCTCAAATTCCCATTCCAATTTGAAGGCCGAAACCTTTCTCAAAAGCGGACTTTGGCTATGTAACGCTTTTTTGTATAAGTCAAAAATTTCTTAAAAAAACTTTACGCTTATTTCACACTAAAGTAGCGATACCCTATTCACATCACTTCTAAAGGCTCACAACTACTCGTGTATTCTAGATCACATTGTTTTTGGCTATTTCCTATAAGAAGGTAATATAACTTTAATTAAATGGCATCGGCATAAATACTTAAAATTATTTATTTAAGGAAATATTTAGATTTAACTATGAATAAGTCGCGATCTGAGTTGCATCTTAAAAAATTATGCAAATTAGTTGGAGTCTGATATCTTTTTTCAAAGTTTTTTCTACTTACATCAATCATTACTTTTATTCTCCATAACTAGACTGATATCGGTAACAAATATAACTTTAAGTAACCGTATTGCTGAGTATAAAAAAAAGGACGATACCCAAAGGAATATTTTTCAGGATTAATCACTTAAAAATTAATAAAACTTTGCGATCGCTTAAACAACAAATATTGTTTGTCACAAAAAATACATGCTGTATTGTTTAATTTCAGTAATTGCTCAAGTATGATTTTTTAGAGCAAGCTGTTTTTGACAAAATCTTTGTAACTGTAGGCATGTACAGCTGTACCTCTTCTATATATAGTAGGTATTTTGGGAAATGCCATCAGCCTAATGACAAACCAAGCACATCCAGGAGATATAGAAATAGAAGCATCGCCATTAAAAGCTGTTCTCAACGAGTTACATTCCCAGTACAAGTCTCTGCAAGAGGGTGCAGTAGCGAAATACATTCCCGAACTGGCAAAGGCAAACCCGGATTTGTTCAGCATTTGTATTGTGACAGTAGACGGTCAGGTTTATAAAGTTGGGGACTACGAGCAACTTTTTACCATTCAGTCAATTTCTAAGGTGTTTGCTTATGGACTTGCCTTAGAAGATCATGGACTGGATTATGTTTTAACTAGAGTTGGCGTTGAACCGACGGGAGATGCATTCAACGCGATTGTTTTGGATGAGCAATCGAAGCGACCTTATAATCCAATGGTAAATGCAGGTGCGATCGCCACCACTAGCTTAATCAAAGGTTCCGGCCCCACCGAACGCCTGAATCGGATGCTAGATATGTTTCGCCGATATATTGGCCGCGACGTATTCGTTGACATTTCAGTTTTCACCTCAGAACGCAGTACAGGACATCGCAACCGTGCAATGGCACATTTGATGCTCAACTTTGGCATGATTGACCGAAATATTGAAGAGGCGCTCGATCTCTATTTCCAGCAGTGTGCTGTGATGGTGAATTGTCAAGACTTAGCAGTGATGGCGGCTACTCTGGCTAACAGAGGTATTAACCCGATTAACAAAGAACAGGCGGTAGATAAGCGTTATATTAAAGATATTCTGAGTGTGATGTATACCTGCGGGATGTACAACTTTGCAGGTGAGTGGGCTTATAAAATTGGAATTCCGGCGAAAAGCGGTATTTCTGGTGGGATTATTGCCGTTGTGCCCAATAAGATGGGCATTGGAGTTTTTTCACCACTGCTAGATGTGCGTGGTAATAGTGTGCGGGGGGTAAAGGTGTGTGAAGAACTTTCCCAACGGTTAGGTTTACATCTATTTGATTGTTCAGGCCAAGAGGCGAAATTTGGTTGAAAGAAGCAAAGGGGTAGAGGAATTTTATTTTATAGTTCTTTTAAGACGAGAGTCGGGATTAATATTATGCATGAAGTTTCAAAGCAAACTATAAAGACAGCACAAAAACATGCTCAAAAAGCAATTGAGCATAGCAAAGAGATACAAGAGTTGGGTAAGAGTTTAGAAACAGATGACCAAATCGATCCCGAACAAAAAGAACGTATCGAAGCCTATGGAAAAACCATGCACGAACACGCGCAGAAATTTCAAGATTTGGCGCACAGACTAATAGAAGATCCTTCAACAGATGTATATTCTGAAGCAGTAGAGGAGCATACGAAGGTAAATCAAGCCCATATCGAAGCAATTAAAGAACTTCAAAAGATACAACCGCCAGCTTAAATGAGATATTAATTAAATATGAAATTTATTTTGCTTTTAGCTGGATGTATTATTGAGCTTGTTATAAGTCTAATAACTACTTGAGCCTTTTCATTTCAGTTAAACACAGGTGATTATTAGCGTAAGCATAGCCCGCCACAGGCATCGCCCTTTATAAACTACTTTTTGGCTTACTATTATCTCAATCAAGTATCATCTAAACAAGATTAAATCAAGAGAGTCACAGATAGTTTCTTCCAACAGCAAGATAGGTATTATCGGCGCAGGGACATCAGGAGCTTATCTTGCCAGTTTGCTTATTCAAGAAGGGTTTCAAGTTGACTTGTTTGAAAAAGCGCCTGTAGTGCGTACCGATGGATGTGGTATTGTTATTGTCCAATCAGGTATGGAGGCACTCTCTAATTTCAATAGCGAACCGATCGCGGCAGTCGGAGGGATTAGTTTAAACGCCAATCCCATCTATAGCAATCCTATTTGAGATCCGAACAGGGTTCATACTGATGCAGTTTAGGAAAATCAAATTCTTGGTGATTGATAAAGAACTTTATTTTAGTATAAATGTACTATTGATTTGCGGCTTCTCTCCCTACTGCCCTGCTCCCTACTCCTCTTGCACTAGTTAATTACCTTTTAGCAAAGTCCAGAAGTAGCCATCTGGTGCAACAAAGGAAAAACTCGGCTCGCCAAACTCATTACTAATAATATCTGTAACTTTTTGTACAGTACTTGCCTTGATGCGATCGTAATACTCCTGTATTCCCTTAACCCGATAGGTATATAAAGACATACCCAAGCTACCTGGTTGGGCTGCCTCAAAGCGCGATTCTAAATTAATATTTTCTGGGAATCGAATGATGTAAAGCCTACCACTGCGTACAGCCATCAAGTCAGACTTAGAAGAACGAGGATCATCAAAGGTAGTGAGAATAAACTTTTCACCAGGATTAAGGTCAAAAATATCTCGACCGGCTGGCGAAGATTCATAGCTAGTTTCGACACCATCACGCACACGCAGCAAACCTAAAACTTCTTCATAAAACTTCAGGGTTTCTTTGCTATCATCTTGAACGATGATCCCCATATGGGTAAACTGACTAGCCTTGAGAGCAGCATTGTGGTTAACTTGTCCGTAATCCGGTAGTGTATAGCCAAACCGTTGAAATAGAAGCTGGCGAGCTAAGGGTTGCAGTAGCAGCATTTCTCGTACACCAACTGCTGGCTCAATAAATGGACGGCTTTTCCTCTCTTTGTTGTAGATGACTTCCCAATAAGGGTTAGTGTGCCTAATAGGCAAACCTGCGGCTTTTGCATTTTCTATATGATTTAAGATACTTAACACATCTGCTGTTAAGCTTGCCGCCCAGCGATTTCCCTTAATTTTCATCGACGCTGTTCCTAAACCTTGATGGGTGGGGTTTTGCCAAACCATCAGCCGAATCAAACCATGATCTGCATTTTGGTGGTAGAGGCGGATTGAGCGTAAAGATGAATTCACACCATATAATTGATTGGCTACATCTGCGGTTAATTGACCCACTTGACCAATGCGATAGCCAAATTGCTCCCAATACTGAATTGCAGAAATTGGCTCTGTGATGCCGATACAGATTTCATAGATACCTTCTATTGCAGTTTGTTGTTCGTGAGTCATACCAATTTGGGATTTTAGATTTTAGATTGGGTCAAAATAGACTTTTAAAAGATTCTCTCAAGGGGGAGCAGGGTGATTTCATATAACGAGAGAAAAATCCCATACTCTTATTTCTTTGTCGGTTAACTATGGAAACTAAATCACAACTGAATGGAAATTTAGGGCTTACACATTTTTCTACCATCAAATGAAACCACCCTGCACTTTTCTCAAGAGGGGAGGATGTCAAAATTCTTCTGCTTGAGGAAGCGGGAAGATTTCACCAGCCAAGTAAGCTTGAAAGTGCTTTTGGAAGTACAACCAGGAAGTCATATCTTCGCCATCTGTCAATGCTTTTGGGGCTTGCTTATATAGAGGAATACGGTTATTAATTTCGTCTTGCAGCACTGGGGGCAGTTCTGTTAAACCATTGACTTTGCTGCCAACAGCACTGTAGATTAGCTGACCGGGGCGATCGCCCATTTTCATCCAGGGAAGCCATTGACCAATTCGATCCCAACTCAATTTGAGTTCAGAAACAGATTTCAGTGCTGGGTTGAATAAATCTGCGGTTGGCACAGTTAATTTAAACAATTCCGCTGCCTGATAAATTGGATTTGGGCTGTATTCAGCAAATTTGCGATCGTCTGCTAAGGGATTGGGGTAATAAGGAAATATATCAAAAACGAAGGTTGTGCTGTCACCATCGACCTGTGCGGGGAAGTTTCCTTCAAACTTTCCCTGCACAGGATTATTGGCAACGTGAATCACCGGAACTGTCTCGCCTGTCCAGGGGTTTTCCCATTTGGATAAAACCTCATCTGTTTTTGGGTTGAGGTAGTAAGTTAGTTCCCTAGAAGTAAAATCCCAGCTACCCTCTGCTGTGGGAATACATCGGCTAACGCTTAATCCCAGCATCTTAAACAGGAGTTGTCTTTTCTCACCGGGGATAAAAGCGTAAATTTTACCTTTCCAAATCAGGAAAGTGGATTCGCTAGGGTCGAGGGAAGAACGAGTTTTAACCCAATGCTGCGCTTCAAGTTCTTGGATTTGGGCAACCATTTAAAGCATCCTTAGTATTTGAATAACAACAAAAGAATAAGCTATCAGCATTCAAGTTGCATTTTTAAAAGTTGGGAGTGGGCAAGGGAGACAAGGTGACAAAAGCTTAGAACTTACAACAAGTCTTTCCCCTTGTCCCCAATTCTCTAAGTGACCTTGTCCTCTTTCCCATACTCCATGCCCCATTCCTAATGCCTTTATCAATTAAACTGGTTCAGAAAGTTGCTTATCCAGACGGCGAAACAAAAACAGCCAAAGCGGTAGAGAACTATTAATCGCAATTAGTCGTACTAAATGACCAGTTGTGACAATTTCAACATTATGATTCAATGCCAGGGAAACTAAGATCATTTCTGCCGATCCTCCTGGCGCTGTGACTAAAAGACAGGTTAACCAGTCCCAAGAGGTTAATTGCATCGCAAGTATAGCAGCGATCGCTCCAGCTACGAGAGTCATCCCCACAGACATCAAGGCATAGGCGACAGTCCGCTTTCTAAAGTTGGGTTTGTCTCCCCAATATTCACCAATAGTAATTCCCAACAGCATTTGGCCCAATAAGTTTATTATTGGTGGCGGACTAAAGCTAATATCACCTACAAAAGGCAGCCAATGTAGCAAAGGATTAAACCCGATACCAATCAGCAATGCACCAAAGAAATCGCCGGCGGGAATTTTAAATAATATAGCTGGATAAACTACTAATCCAGTAATTACCAGTACTAACAAAAGTAATTCTAGTTGAGATGGATCGAGATTGAGCCAAGCAGCTTTGATTGGGAGTGTTTGCGGATAATCATTACCAGCTGATGTCCTAGCGATGAAGGGAATTAGAATAACTACACAGGTAACGCGAATCGCCTGTACTAGGGCAACCAAGCTAACATTTTTATTGTAATCGGCAGCGATCGCTGCCATAATTCCTACACCACCAGGAACTGTAGCCAGCATTGCTGTAAATAGGTTGGTTTTGCTGGCGCGGGAGTAAATATAACCGATACAACCTCCACTTAGCAGCAGAAATAAGGTAAGAAAAATAAATATAGGAATACCAGAAGCAATACTAGCTAGATTCGCGTGGGCATTGGAAGCGCCAACAGTTAAGCCAACAAGTGCCATTCCCACTTTTCTAGCAGTGCGGTTAGGTTGGGGGGAATATTGATAAAAAATTCGACACCCTTGAAGAACCACTGTACCAGCCGCAATGCCGCCAAATATCCAGGCAATCCTGCCAATTTGGAACTTTGCAAGGAGTAAACCCAGAGGTAATGCCAGAAGCATTTCTAAGACAAGGACAATTAGTTGCTTGCCAAATAGCTGTTGTTTGGTAACAACAAGATTTTCATGAATGTGTTTTTCCAGGCTGGGAGTACCACTTAGACTTTGGTTCATCGATACTAAGCTTTTATTTAAGTCTAAGCTATAGGTGCAAAAGTGGATCTTCTGGGATGCGATCGCATACTACACACTACCAGAAAGAAGCAAAATGATACAGGTGTAAGGTTTTAGTTTTAGTAGTGGATTTATTTTAGATTTCAATCAGGTTTGGTAGCTAACATCTTGCACCAGACAATTAAGATAGTGCCAGAGATATTCTATATCCATAGACAAATTAAATATATGAACACAACTCCCTCTAAAAGCAAACAGATGAAATGTTCAAGTGGTTAAATCGTAACCGCCAGATGTTATTAGATTTATATAAAAAATCAGGACTGAGAAATATATCTCAGTCCCGATAAAAAAGCGGGCTAACCGCTATTTATATGGTTAACCCGTGCAGCTTTGGGAACGCGCAGAGAAATTGTTATTGCAATACCAACTTCACATTGGCGTTTTGCAAACCGCGCTGTTTTACTTCAGCCAAAGTTTTGTTAACGGCATACTTTTGGTTGATTGAGTTGATCAACTCGGTTTGGTTGTGCTTCTTAGCAACGCCCCACAGGTCAGCGATTAGGTCAAAAGAACCATCGCCATTGCGAGACCAGCCGAGGTCATATTCGCCTTCCAACACGGCAACGATGTCAGAACGGACACGCTGACCGTTATAACCACGGACATCAGCTTCAGTCTTTACGCTGATACCGAGGTCGCGCAAGGAAGCCTTGAGGATTTCGGCATCGGTGATTTTGGTACGCAGGGTGCTAAAGTGAGACATTTGGGTTTCCTCCAATGAGAAGATTGAGAAAAACGACAACGGTTTGTTTTGGGCGAAGCCGCGCTTAACAAGATGCGGCTTTTCTTATAACTGCTAGCATTTTCAGCTAGCCTTTCCCCCTGGGATGGCAGAGGAAAGCTTTTAAAACTCCATTCGCTGATATTCAGCTACGGAGGATGCTGCGGGGCGTGCGCGCTGTCTGGCCCAATCTCTCAGAGCCGTTACTTGTTCTTGCATCGTTCGAGACAGCGGCAATGTTGCCTTCAGTGCAGCAATAATATCTAGTTGGGTGAACTCCCGATCTTGGGCAAAAGCTTCATACATTGCCGCAACGATCGCTTGTTCAATTTCTGCCCCAGAAAAGCCATCAGACATCTTGGCTAATTGCTCAAGATCGAATCGAGAGATGTCTTCACGGCGCTTGGTCAGATGAATGTTGAAAATTTGCTGCCGTTCTTCCGGTGTTGGCAAATCGACAAAGAAAATTTCATCAAATCGTCCTTTCCTCAAGAACTCGCCAGGTAAGCGTTCTACTCTGTTGGCTGTTGCCATCACGAACACTGGTGATTTCTTATCTTGCATCCAGGTGAGGAAAGAGCCGAAGATTCTACTTGAAGTCCCCCCATCAGAATCAGAGGAACCTCCACTACCAGCAAAGGATTTATCTAATTCATCGATAAACAAAATCGCTGGAGAAATAGATTCTGCTGTTTTCAGGGCGTTTCGCAGATTTGCCTCACTTCGTCCCACCATTGAGCCGTCGTAGACTCGCCCCATATCTAATCGCAACAGTGGTAAACCCCACAGTCGGGAAGTAGTTTTGGCAATCAATGACTTACCGCAACCGGGAACTCCTAAAATTAACATCCCCTTTGGTTGAGGCAAACCGTACTCTCTCGCTCTTTCTGTGAAAGCGTTAGAGCGTTGCTTGAGCCATCTTTTTAACTCTTCTAAGCCACCTACAGCATCAATAGTTTCATCTTCTTCAATATATTCTAAGATGCCATTACGCCGAATTAGTTGCTTTTTCTCAGATAAAACGATGTCTACTTCATCTTCGGTTAAACGCTCTTTAGTTACCTGTGCCTTACGGTAGACTTTCTCCGCTTCATCTTTAGTTAGACCCAAAGCAGCTCTGAGAAGTTTTTCTCTGGCTTCTGTTGTCAGTCGCCGACCGCGATTTTGCTCTATATGGTGAGTTAATACTTTATTCAACTCAGCCATATCTGGCAATGTAAAGTCGAGAACGACAACTTCTTTTTCCAGTTCTATAGGTACTTGTTGCATCGGAGACATCAAAACGATGTTCTTTTGCATACCTTTGAAACTAGCGATCGCATCACGTAGCGATCGGTTAGTTGCAGGCGCATCTATAAAGGGATGTAAATCTTTAAGAATAAATATACTTGCTTCTTTCTGCCGGATAATCCACTCAATCGCCGCTTCTGGAGACACGGTATTATGTTGGGTAACATTCCGGGGTTGACCGTACTCAACAATCCCGTGTGTTACTGTCCAAACAAATACCCGACGCTGGGGCTTTAACAACTGGGCGATAGTGGAAATTGCTTGCTCGGCCCGCTCTTCCTCGGAGGTAACAAGGTAGATTAAAGGGTATTGAGCTTGAATTAGGATCTTGAGCTCTTCGTTCATACTTCGACCTACTTGAGACCTTATAGAGACAGTAGAGACATTGCTTCTGGTAAAGACAACCGAATCATGAATATCTATCTAGCAAGGAACTAACTCTTCCTCACCCTTGGGATTGGTTTTACCTTCATCCATCTCATCGAGAGAAAGATGCTCTTGACCAACTACTCCTGGTTGATTGCCTAAAGTAACCAGTTCCCCATCACGTAAGACTAGTGAGCTATCACAAGTTGGGCATGAATAAACTCTATGAGTCCGCCCATAAGAAGAGTCTTCTAACTCGTCAACCAATTCTTGATTGGATAGGTAAAAACCAAGGGCACGTTCGGCAAGTTCTGACATTGGCTCGGAATCAACTGCTGAACGAATCTTCAGTTTTCTGTGCAACTCTGGCGATAAATACAAAGTGACCTTTTGCTTAGTTTGCGTTTGCATATAACTCTTTAACGGTCTTACCCGGGTATGTATATCAAGTTATCGGTTCTTTTATTGGTTGTCAAGACAGTAAAACGTTTTAACGTCTATTTCGTTACATTTATTTATATTTTTGGTTGCTGGCATCATCATTAGTGGCTCTAGCCCTTGAAATTGAGCGATAAATCGCTCACTACGAATCTCTTAAAATTGATGTGGCAGATTACTAGTTAGCTGATTGAGAATAGTGCAAGATCAGAGTTTCTGGTATTTCCTGGTATTTCTATGAAATCAGTGACTTTGGCAAAATGTGTGATGTAAATGACTACTGCTAATAAAACCTGTAGTTTGGAGCGAAGAATTTATCGGTTTGCCGTCAGCGTTAGCGGAGTTATTGCCGTGTTAATAATTTTGTGGGGTTGTACTGCAAATAATTTTAACGCTGGAGCGATCGCCTGGAAAACTTATAGCAACTCCCGTTATGGCTTTGAATTTCCGTATCCGAGTAACTGGATTTCTTTAGCAGCATCAGAAAATGGTGATGGAATTGCGTTGATTTCACCCCAGAACAAAACGGTGGAAATTCGAGGGTGGGCAAGTCAGCAGCTACCGAATTCGATTGTTACAAACCAAGAATCAGAGAAAAAGCTCAAACCCAACTTTCAAACCGCCCAAGGAGTATCTGGGGTGCTGGTTGTAGAAGTTGATCGACGATTAGGTTCAATGACACTGACACTAACTCAGAGTCAAGTGAAATACTATTTGCGCGGACGAAGCAAGAGCCAAGATTTTCAAGAATACTATCGTTTGTTTTATTACATTGCCCAGGAGTATCGGATTTTAAAGTTTTAATTGGGCATGGGGCATGGGGCATGGGGCATGAGGGGGATGAGGGAGCAGGGGAGGCAGGGGAAGAAGAATTATTGATTATTGACCAATGCCCAATGCCCAATGCCCAATGCCCAATGCCCAATGCCCAATGCCCAATGCCCAAAATCCACATCTCTTTCAGAATGATGATTGAGAGGGTACAGAAACCTGATAGATTTAGCTATCAGCGAGTAAAAACTGGTGAAGATGAAAGTCCTGGTTATTGGTGGTGATGGATATTGCGGTTGGGCAACTGCTCTTTACCTTTCCAATCGAGGTTATGAAGTTGGAATTTTAGATAGTTTGGTGCGGCGGCACTGGGATAATGAACTTGGTGTCGAAACTCTCACTCCGATCGCACTAATTCAACAACGTCTCCAGCGCTGGCAAGATTTGACGGGTAAATCGATTGACTTGTTCATCGGCGATATTACGAATTACGAGTTTCTCCATAAAACATTACAGCAATTTCAGCCAAATGCTCTGGTGCATTTTGGCGAACAGCGTTCGGCCCCATTTTCCATGATTGACCGAGAACATGCAGTTGTTACCCAGGTTAATAATGTCGTTGGGACGTTGAACTTGCTGTACGCTATGCGGGAAGATTTCCCCGACTGTCATTTGGTGAAGCTGGGGACGATGGGCGAATACGGTACACCCAATATTGATATTGAAGAAGGGTATATCACCATTGAACACAATGGACGCAAGGATACCCTACCTTATCCCAAGCAGCCCGGTTCAATGTACCACTTAAGCAAAGTCCATGATAGTCATAACATCCACTTTGCTTGCCGGATTTGGGGATTGCGGGCAACTGATTTAAATCAGGGTGTAGTTTATGGTGTCTTAACCGAAGAAACGGGGATGGACGAACTATTGATTAATCGGCTGGATTACGATGGTGTGTTTGGTACTGCACTAAACCGCTTTTGTATTCAAGCAGCAATTGGACATCCGTTAACTGTCTACGGTAAAGGTGGACAAACTCGCGGATTTTTGGATATTCGGGATACAGTCAGATGTGTGGAATTAGCGATCGCTAACCCTGCCGAGGCTGGTGAATTCCGCGTATTTAACCAATTTACCGAACAATTCAGCGTCGGCGACTTGGCATTGATGGTGAAAAAAGCTGGTAACGCTATGGGATTGAATGTAGAAATCAATCACTTAGATAATCCCAGAGTCGAGAAAGAAGAACATTACTTCAACGCTAAAAACACTAAATTGCTCGATTTAGGTTTACAGCCTCACTTGCTCTCTGATTCTCTCCTCGATTCTCTGTTAAACTTTGCTATCAAGTATCAGACGCGAGTCGATCATAAGCAAATTCTGCCCAAAGTCTCTTGGCACAGAAATTAGGATCAACTCTGCGTGCGGCTGATAACAGAACCTTATTTCACTCAAGTGAGTAATTGGCCTGAAAATGGTCGTCATATTTTAGCGCAATATGACGACCATTCAATTGTTGTTTATCAAGCGTATCGTTTAGCTATTGGTAACTTCGCCGCTACCTACGGTTATTTTGGTGGTGAGTTCAGTTTTGAACGTATGAGTTGGATAAAACCTAACTTCCTCTGGATGATGCATCGTTCTGGATGGGGTATAAAAAATGGGCAAGAGGTAGTGTTAGCTATTTGGATTAAGCGTTCGGCTTTTGAAGAAATTTTAGCGGCGGCTGTTCATTCCAGCTACGTTCCAGAACTTTATCCTGATAAAAGTGCATGGCAAAGAGCATTGAAGCGATCGCAAGTCCGCCTACAATGGGACCCAGACCATCACCCATCTGGGACAAAATTAGAAAGACGCGCTATTGAGTTAGGGTTGCGCGGTGAAGTACTAGCTGCTTACGCCAAAGATTGGATTGTCAACATCGAGGACATCTCGGATTTTGTACAAAAACAGAGACAAAATATTAAATCCGACTGTGCAGAATTGATTACACCACGCGAGAGAGTCTATTCTGTGTTTGATACCGAAACGCAAGCAAAGCTGAGATTATCTGCCTGGACTGAATAGTTTTTTATGAGAATTGCCCTGTTTACCGAAACCTTTTTACCCAAGGTTGACGGCATTGTAACGCGCCTGCGCCATACTGTCGATCATCTCCAGCGCAGTGGTAATCAAGTGCTGGTGATTGCCCCTGATGGAGGCATCACAGAACACAAAGGCGCTAAAGTTTACGGCGTTACTGGTTTTCCTCTGCCATTGTATCCAGAATTAAAAATGGCACTTCCCCGCCCAGCCATTGGGTATGTTTTAGAAAAATTTAAGCCAGATATTATTCATGTCGTGAATCCAGCAGTTTTGGGTTTATCTGGCATATTTTATAGCAAAATCCTCAAAATACCCTTAGTAGCGTCTTACCATACCCATTTACCCCAATATCTCCAGCATTACGGCTTAGGGATGCTGGAAGGTTTTCTTTGGGAACTGCTCAAAGGCGCTCATAATCAAGCTGCTTTGAATCTGTGTACCTCCACAGCAATGGTGGAGGAACTGACAGCACATGGTATTGAACGTGTAGATTTATGGCAGCGTGGGGTAGATACAGAATTATTTCATCCCGATTTAGCTAGTGTAGAGATGCGATCGCGTCTATCACAAAATCATCCAGAAAGTCCATTACTACTTTACGTTGGGCGACTTTCGGCTGAAAAAGAAATTGAGCGCATCAAACCAATTTTAGAAGCAATTCCCGAAGCGCGGTTAGCATTGGTTGGAGATGGCCCCCACCGTGAAGCATTGCAAAAACACTTTGCTGGTACAAACACTTATTTTGTTGGCTATCTTATGGGGCAAGAGTTAGGCTCTGCCTTTGCGAGTGCTGATGCCTTCATCTTTCCTTCCCGCACAGAAACACTAGGCTTAGTGCTACTAGAAGCGATGGCTGCTGGCTGTCCGGTAGTAGCAGCCCGTTCCGGGGGAATTCCTGATATTGTGACAGATGAGGTAAATGGATATCTTTTTGAGCCAACAGCAGATGTTCAAGGAGCCATCGCTGCTACTGTTCGACTTTTAGAACAAAAACAACAACGAGATATCATCCGTAAAAATGCTCGTCAGGAAGCAGAAACTTGGGGTTGGGCAGCTGCTACCAGGCAGCTACAAGATTACTATCAAAAAGTGATATTTTCTGAACAGTTAGCAAAATAAGGAAGTGGGGAGCAGGGGAGGCAGGGGAGGCAGGGGAGCAGGGGAGGATAATTAATGACAAATGACAAATGCCCCATGCCCTATGCCCCATGCCCTATGCCCAATGCCCCATGCCCTATGCCCAATGCCCTATGCCCAAAATCTAAAATTCTTATGACCGAAACAGACTCATGATACAAGCCCATTTATTTATGGGGATTATTAATTTTGAATTTTGAATTTTTAATTCGGAGCGAAGCGACGTGACACTCCCCAACTCTGGCAGCGTCTTGGCTACATTAACTGAACTGACTCAAGTTAATCGCGCTCATGCCCTACTGCGTCGCGTCAAAGACTTATCTGTTAATGAATTTGTTTGCTTACTCGACTTTATAACTGCTGAGTTCCAGCAATTTCTGAGAGCTATTGAATTGATCAATAATGAAGCTCTAGAAACTATGTTGGAGAAAGTATTAGAAGCTATCACACTCAAAATTGGTCAAATTCTCCAAGCAGAACATACAGCCATTTTTTTAGTTGATTATGACAAAGGTCAACTGTGGTCAAAAGTTCCTCAAGATAATACCCAAAAATTCTTAGAAATTCGTACTCCCATTACAGTGGGTATTCCTGGCCATGTTGCTAGTACAGGTCAATATCTAAATATATCTGAAACTTATACTCATCCTCTATTTAGCCCAGAACTTGAAAAACAAATGGGCTACAAAATCCGTAATATTTTATGTATGCCCGTTATCAGTAGCAAAAACCAGACTGTAGCGGTAGTGCAACTAGCTAATAAAACCGGGAATGTTCCGTTTAATCATGATGATGAAGAACGTTTTCGAGACTTTGCGGCTTCGATTGGTATTATCCTGGAAAGCTGCCAATCTTTTTATGTAGCGGCTCGGAATCAAAGAGGCACAACGGCTTTGTTGCGGGCAACTCAGACACTGGGGCAAAGTTTAGATTTAGAAGCGACTTTGCAGATAGTCATGGAACAAGCTCGAATTTTAATGCAAGCAGACCGCAGCACACTGTTTTTATATCGTAAAGAGCTAAACGAACTCTGGACGAAAGTTGCAGCAGCAGCAGATGGCACAAACTTGATAGAAATTCGCATTCCCGCTAACCGTGGCATTGCTGGATATGTAGCTTCCACTGGTGAAGCCTTAAATATTTCTGATGCTTATAAAGACCCCCGTTTTGACCCGACTACAGATAAAAAAACTGGTTATATAACTCGCAATATCTTATGCTTACCAGTGTTTAATTCTGCAAATGAATTGATTGGCGTTACACAATTAATTAATAAGCAACAAAGCAGTTTTACTGCTTCTGATGAAGAGTTTATGCGGGCTTTTAATAATCAGGCAGGAATTGCCTTAGAAAATGCTCGGCTGTTTGAAAATGTACTGTTAGAAAAACAATATCAAAAAGATATTTTACAAAGTCTGTCAGATGCCGTGATTTCTACAGATATGGCAGGACAGATTGTCACGATTAATGATGCAGCCCTAGAGTTGCTGGGTTGTCCGATAGGAGACGCTAATAGTAAAAACAACAAGCTTTTGTGGGAACAAAATTTGATTGGTCGCCTAGTGTGGGAAGTTGTCCCAATTGAAAATCTCCAAATGCGACTAGAAGATAGTCTAAAAACTGGAGCTAAACATTATGTGCCAGAGCAAAGTTTGATGCTGGGAGTGCATCAAGTTATAAGTGAGGAGTTAGGAGTTAAAAGTGAAACTCAATACTTAGCATTCAGTACTCAGCACTCAATTTTAGCAGTGCGCGATCGCACCAACCCTGATATTTTTATTCCTTGGAATCAACCTCTGACTCCCCAATCTGAGTTTCTCACTTCTAATGAGGTACAAACATTAGAGCGCAATATCAATCTTACTGTTAATCCCCTGACTAACCCAGAAGGCGGTGTACGTGGTGGTTTGGTGGTCTTAGAAGACATTACTCAGGAGAAACGAATGAAAACTACCATGTCCCGCTACCTAACGCCCCATGTCGCTGAACAAGTTATGGCTCTAGGGGAAGATGCTTTAATGGTAGGCGAACGCAAGGAAGTAACTATCTTGTTTTCTGATATCCGTGGCTACACAACACTTACAGAAAATCTCGGTGCAGCTGAGGTGGTATTGCTGCTCAATCAGTATTTTGAAACGATGGTGGAGGCGGTTTTTAACCACGAAGGCACTCTCGACAAATTTATTGGTGATGCCTTAATGGCGGTATTTGGTGCGCCGCTACCATTGACAGAAAATCATGCTTGGAGGGCTGTGCAGTCAGCGTTAGATATGAGACACCGCTTAGAGGAATTTAACCAACGGCGAATTATCCAGGCGCAGCCGCAAATTCGTATTGGCATTGGGATTAGTTCTGGGGATGTGGTTTCGGGTAATATTGGTTCCCGCAAACGGATGGATTACACCGTCATTGGAGATGTGTAAATTTAAGTTCGCGCTTGGAAGCGGTAACTAAAGATTACGGTTGTGATATTCTTTTGAGTGAATTTACTTACCAATTGTGCAGCGATCGCATTTGGGTGCGCCAGTTAGATAAAATCCGAGTCAAAGGGAAACACCAGGCTGTTAATATCTACGAGTTAATTGGCGATCGGACTACCCCTCTAGATGCCAACACTCAAGAGTTTTTGTTTCACTATCATACTGGACGCTCGGCTTATTTATCGCGCAACTTTTCACAAGCGATCGCCTGTTTTGAAGCCGCCAAATGCATTCAACCCCAAGATCAAGCTGTTGATATCCACCTAGAGCGTGCGCGTAATTATCAACAAACCCCGCCTCCAGAGTCCTGGGATGGTGTCTGGACAATGCTTACTAAGTAGTCATTTGTCATTAGTCATTTGTCATTTATCAGTTCCCAATGCCCCATGCCCAATGCCCAATGCCTAATTCCCCATTTAATCTTGAGTCTCTCCCTGGTTATCTTGAAAGGGGTCTTCGCCAATTCCTAGCTCTTTTTTTGAGCGTTTCAACTGTTTCCATAGATCCTTTATTTGTTCGTAAGCTGCACCTGGAGGTAGTTTTCCACCTGTCTCTAAGTTGCAAATGTAACTTACCCGTTGAGCAAATTCCTGGAGATTTGCATTAAAAACCAAGTTTTCTGGCTTCACCTGACCGTAGTAGCGACCGCGAGGGAAGAGAAAATCATCCTTGTTCACTATTTTTTTCTCCATTTATTCAATTCACCTTGTGTTTGGGTTTCTGAAGCTGAATTTCCAGCTAACCTAATCTTTACTTTTGTCAGATTGGGGTAAATCAGATCGTCCGACTCCTTTTCCAATTGTCGATCGGAAATTGGTTAGTTTAGCTTTTGATACTAGAGGATAAAGCTTAAGATACTTTGTGTTGTAAATATTACAAAAAAAGTTTGCGCCAAAGTAACTAGAGAGAATATTTTATTTTCCTCCTGGTTATCAATTTATCTCATCTTCATTTATGAAGTTGAAATTGTAATTAGCTTCAGTCGAAATCTTTAGGTACAAATTATTATGACATACTAGTATGCCTAAGTAACTTATTTTATCAAAACTCATTCAAATTCTGAGCGTAAAACTACTTAAGTGAAAATACTAGATCCGAAAGCAAATTGTCCTCTGTTAAAAGTTAGAGATTTAGTTATAAATATTTGGCAACTGGCTATTAAACAGCGATCCACAAGAGAAAATTGATCTGGGTATTAGTTATTACTTATTTTTACCTGCCTCTGCTTCCTCTTAAATAATCACCAATGGCTAATAGTTAATAACTAAAGATAAAATGGTGAAGCCTCAAAGGACAATTTTTGTCCATCGCCTAAAACACTACCTGCCACCATGTCTGTTAATTCCAAGTTATACGAAGGCAAAGCAAAAATTCTTTATACAACGGACGATCCAGAAGTCTTGTTGGCTGATTTTAAAGACGATGCCACAGCGTTTAACGCCCAAAAGCGTGGCAACATCGAAGGAAAAGGAAAAATTAATTGTAGCATTTCTAGCCAGCTTTTTAAACAGTTAGAGGATTATGGTATAAAGACTCACTTTATCGATAGTCCTGCCCCGAATCAAATGCGGGTGAGAGCAGTAAAGATTTTACCCTTAGAAGTGGTGATCAGAAATATTGCTGCTGGCAGTTTGTGTCAGCAAACTGGTTTACCAGTGGGTACAATTCTGAAACAGCCTTTGGTTGAGTTCTATTATAAAAACGATCCATTAGGAGATCCTTTGTTGACACGCGATCGCCTGTACCTGCTAGAACTGGCGACTGCGGAACAAGTAGACGCAATTACACATCTTGCATTGCAAATCAATGAATTTCTTAATAACTTTTGGCAACGGTGTGGCATTACCCTAGTAGACTTCAAATTAGAGTTTGGTTTGGACTCACAACAGCAGTTACTCTTGGCAGATGAAATTAGCCCCGACACCTGTCGTTTATGGGATACCGCAGAAAAGGACTCAAACCGCCGGGTAATGGACAAAGATCGCTTTCGCCGAGACTTAGGAAATGTAGAGGATGCCTACCAGGAGGTTTTACAAAGAGTGCTAAAAGCAGTAGAAACTACAAATTAACCAGGTAAAAACCAAAAGGTGAGAAGGTAATTATATTTAACTTTTGCCTTTTGCCTTTTGCCTTGTAAAGTAAAAAAGCAAAAGAAAAAAATTATGTTTTGAGTTTTACCTGTGAGATAAGGGCATTATTGCCTTGTGATGGTGTGTGTGTGGTCGTGAAGAGGAATATAAGTAAAATGCGTTTATCTCCCGTATTGCTGGCAGCAGTAGCAATTGCAGCCCCTTTGGGTGGCTCATTGAGTGCGAATGCAGAAACCGCCAACAATTCCAAACAGTCAACAGAAGTTTTGACACTAGAAAAAAATCAACACTCAGAAAAGGACACTGGTCAGGTTAACTCTAGTAAAAGTCTAGAATCTCAACCTAAATCTACAGCAACTATAGAGGCAGAGCGTCCCCAATCCCGCGTCGTCGCAATTTACCCTGCCAACCCAGCAGCAAGCGCGGCCCCAAAGGTAATTGTGCCAACCTCCACAACGCCAAGAACTGCACAAACCCCTGAAATTAATAATCCCAGTCCTACTCAACAGCCGTCTCCGGCTCCAGACATTCCACCGCCAGAAATTCAACAACCAACGCTTTCCCCAACTCCTGAGACCACTCCAGTCCCAGAAAATGTAAATCCACCGACAACAGAACCTTTATTACCCACAACTCCAGAACCATCAGCTACTCCAGATATCCCCCCCCCAGCTAGCCAACAAAGAACACCTACGTTATTCCCAGGCGCTACTCCCAGTCCCCAGAATGTTAACCCACCGACAACTCCGGGCAATACTCCATTCCCAGGCACTACTCCCAGTCCGCAGAATGTTAATCCACCGACAACTCCGGGCAATACTCCATTCCCAGGCACTACTCCCAGTCCGCAGAATGTTAATCCACCGACAACTCCGGACAATACCCAACCCAACACAGCCCCAGAAGCCAATGACCCCCGCGTACTGGTATCGGAAGTAGTAGTTAGATCCCAAGCTGGGCAACTATCACCAGAACTGGAAAGCCAAGTTTACAGAGTAATTCGTACCCAACCAGGACAAACAACTACGCGCAGCCAACTGCAAGAAGATATTAACGCTATCTTTGGTACTGGCTTCTTCTCCAACGTCCAAGCAGCGCCAGAAGATACCCCCTTGGGAGTGCGGGTAAGCTTTGTTGTCCAACCTAATCCCGTCCTCAGCAAAGTAGAAGTGCAAGCCAATCCTGGCACTGGTGTCCCTTCTGTACTACCAGCAAACACTGTGGATGAAGTCTTTCGGGAGCAGTATGGCAAAATTCTCAATTTGCGTGACTTGCAAGAAGGCATCAAGCAGTTAAACAAGCGGTATCAAGACCAAGGTTACGTCCTAGCTAACGTGATTGGAGCGCCACAAGTCTCTGAAAGCGGAGTTGTTACCTTACAAGTAGCAGAAGGGGTAGTAGAAAATATTAGAGTCCGGTTCCGCAACAAAGATGGACAGGAAACAGACGAAAAAGGACAACCAATTCGCGGACGGACACAAGAGTACATTATTACCCGAGAAGTGGAGTTGAAGCCAGGACAAGTATTCAATCGCAACACAGTACAAAAAGACCTACAGCGCGTGTATGGATTGGGACTGTTTGAAGATGTGAATGTGTCTCTTGACCCTGGTACAGACCCCAGCAAGGTGGATGTAGTAGTGAATGTAGCTGAACGCAGCAGCGGCTCTATTGCGGCTGGGGCAGGGATTAGTTCTGCTAGCGGACTTTTTGGAACAGTTAGCTATCAACAGCAAAACCTGAACGGTAGAAACCAAAAACTGGGGACAGAAATACAGGTGGGAGAACGGGAACTGCTGTTTGACGTGCGGTTTACCGACCCCTGGATCGCAGGAGATCCTTACCGGACTTCCTACACAACCAATATTTTCCGTCGCAGTTCTATTTCGTTGATTTTCGATGGTAAAGATGAAGATATTAGGACGTTTGATCCGGGTAATCCCACCGATGTAGATTCTCAGGATCGCCCCCGGATTCTCCGTGTAGGTGGTGGTGTTACCTTTACCCGTCCCCTCTCTGCAAATCCCTATAAAACTTCTGTCTGGACTGCCTCAGCGGGTTTACAGTATCAACGAGTTTCTGCTCGTGATGCTGACGGCAATCTGAGAAAAACAGGAGCGGTATTTGATGATGATACTGGAAACCGCCTCAGTGATGAAATTCCACTGACCCTCTCTAGCGGCGGTCAAGACGATTTACTACTGTTACAAGTAGGGGCACAGCGCGATCTCCGTAATAACCCCCTGCAACCCACTAGTGGTTCTTATCTCCGCTTTGGAGTCGATCAGTCAGTCCCTGTGGGGCTAGGCAACATCTTCCTGACCAGATTCCGGGGTAGCTACAGCCAATATTTACCCATTAAGCTGATTAGCCTCAGCAAAGGGGCACAAACCTTAGCATTTAACCTGCAAGCAGGAACCATCATTGGAGACTTACCTCCCTACGAAGCTTTTACCCTTGGGGGTAGTAACTCCGTCCGGGGTTATGAAGAAGGAGCATTAGGTAGTGGACGCTCTTATGTGCAAGCATCAGTTGAGTATCGGTTTCCAGTTTTTTCAGTAGTCAGCGGGGCACTATTTTTTGATCTTGGTAGTGACCTGGGAACTAGTACTAGGGCTGCTGAAGTGTTGAACAAAAATGGCAGTGGCTTTGGCTATGGTCTTGGCGTTCGCGTCCAATCTCCACTGGGGCCGATTCGGATTGACTACGGTATCAACGATGATGGTGACAGTCGGATTAATTTCGGTATTGGCGAAAGATTTTAAGTAATTAGGAGTTAGAAGTTAGGAGTTATGAGTTTTAATTGCTCATTTTTCACTGTTAACTCATAACTTTTCTGGATTAGCTTGCTAATTGTTACATTTACCTCAATACTGTTCCGATAAAGGGATTAATGACATTTTTCAGGGAATATCAGGGATTTTACCAAAACAGACGATGAACAATACTAAAGGAAATATATTAACTTTTCGGCTATGCGACAGCACACTCTAGCAGCCCAAATCACCCAAATAGGGGTGGGACTGCATAGCGGTGTGAATACCCAGGTGCGGATATTACCAGCCGAAGCGGGAAGTGGACGCTACTTTGTGCGGGTGGATTTACCGGATTTGCCAATAATTCCAGCCCAAGTTGCAGCAGTTAGTCACACTGTTCTCTCAACTCAGTTGGGTAAAGGTGAGGTATATGTTCGCACGGTAGAGCATTTGTTGGCAGCACTTTCGAGTATGGGTGTGGATAATGCCCGAATTGAAATTGATGGCCCAGAAGTCCCACTTTTAGATGGTTCAGCAAGTGTGTGGACAGCTAATATTGCCCAAGTTGGCTTAGTCCCACAACTCGTTAACAACCAAGTTCCCTGGGCTATTACAGAACCAATATGGGTCTATCAAGGGGATGCCTTTGTATCTGCCCTTCCAGCAGCAGAAACCCGCTTTAGTTACGGTATTGATTTTGACCTGCCCGCTATTGGTAATCAATGGCATAGTTGGTCGCTAACTCCTGAACTAGAAAAAACTTCTGCTAGCTTTGCTGCGGAAATCGCTCCTGCTCGTACTTTTGGGTTACTGCATCAAATTGAACACTTACAAAAAACAGGGTTAATTAAAGGTGGCAGTTTGGATAATGCACTCGTTTGTGGCCCAGAAGGCTGGCTAAATCCACCGTTGAGATTTGCAAATGAGCCAGTCCGTCATAAAATCTTGGATTTAGTAGGAGATTTGAGTTTACTTGGAACTTTTCCTCGTGCTCATTTTTTAGCGTATAAAGCCAGTCATAATTTACACATTCAACTGGCTCAGAAAATTTTAGATTTTGGACTTCGGCTGCGCTCAGTCGAACAATTTTAGATTTTAGATTCGATCTAAAGTTTGCATCCAGGATTATTAAGGCTTTGGATATACGCTTGCCTACTCAACTTTTAGATAAAAAATCAACTACACGGCCAATGTCAATCCTCACTGAAGTGAATACCATCGATACGACTACACCTACATCTACCGAACCACAGGGTATAAATGAGATTACAATCAGTTCTGAGATTAAAACAACTTTCACATCTGAAGAAATTCAGAAATTACTACCCCATCGCTACCCATTTTTACTTGTAGACAAAATCATTGACTACGTGCCAGGTAAAAAAGCTGTTGGAGTTAAAAATGTCACTATCAACGAACCCCATTTTCAAGGACATTTCCCTGAACGTCCACTGATGCCAGGGGTGCTAATTGTTGAAGCAATGGCACAAGTTGGAGGCATTGTCCTAACTCAAATGTCTTCGGTAGAAGGCGGGTTGTTCGTCTTCGCTGGTATCGATAAAGTTCGCTTTCGTCGCCAGGTCGTGCCGGGGGATCAACTACTAATGACGGTGGAACTGTTATGGGTAAAACAACGTCGTTTCGGTAAGATGCAAGGTCGTGCCGAAGTTGATGGTCAACTTGCTTGTGAAGGGGAATTAATGTTCTCTTTAGTTAGCTAAAAGTTTGCTTTCGTGGTATGGGTATAGCCGTGAAATGCCCCTACTGAATCCTGTTTCAGGATAACAGTTAAAAAATCCACAATAGCATCTGAGTAATTTCTTGATTTTCGCCGCCCTCTCTACGAGACGCACTCACAAACACACTTAACTTGCTTTGCCCGACACTTTCGTTCACTGAAATATTTCACGCTCAACAACGCCAGTCGCCTCAATGGGGCGGTAGTCGGTACAACTCTCTTAAGCAGAGTAACGCCCTGCCTCAGAAACCCCGCCTGGCGCTGGATTATTAAGACAGTTCTGGAGATTCACCCTTGAAAACGCTAATTCATCCAACTGCTGTAATTCATCCGAAATCGGAACTCCACCATACAGTGCAAGTCGGTGCCTATGCTGTGATTGGAGCGCATGTTAAAGTGGGCCCTGAAACAATAATCGGCGCTCATGCAGTGCTAGAGGGGCCTTGTGAAATTGGGGCGCAAAATCAGATTTTTACTGGTGCAGCCATCGGTATGGAACCCCAGGATTTGAAGTTTGTAGGAGAACCAACCTGGGTGAAAATTGGTGATAATAACTTGATTCGTGAGTACGTTACCATTAACCGCGCTACCGGTGCTGGTGAAGCTACGGTAATTGGCGATGGTAATCTTTTGATGGCTTATGTCCATGTGGCTCATAACTGCGTCATTGAAGACCAAGTAGTGATTGCTAACTCTGTGGCGTTGGCGGGTCATGTCCATATAGAATCACGCGCTAGGCTAAGTGGGGTTTTAGGTGTCCACCAATTTGTGCATATTGGTAGACAAGCAATGGTGGGAGGTATGGCACGTATTGACCGGGATGTGGCCCCATATATGCTGGTGGAAGGAAATCCAGCGCGGGTGCGAACCCTCAATCTTGTCGGACTCAAACGGTCTGGTATGGACTCAGCAGATTTGCTTTTGCTGAAAAAAGCCTTCCGCATTCTCTACCGTTCTGATTTGTCTTTTAAGGATGCTTTGGAACAGTTGGAATTGTTAGGGGATAGCGAAGAATTGCAGCATCTGCGACGCTTCCTTCTACTTTCTCAGATGCCTGGAAGACGTGGCTTGATTCCCAGTAAAGGGAAAAAAGGCGCAAGTGATGAATCGTGAGATGTAAGATATATCATGTCTGTCGAATTACCCATAATCACCCCACCCCCAACCCCTCCCCGCAAGCGAGGAGGGGAGCAAAAGCGTAGCTGATGAGGTGGGATTATGAGGAATTGTGGTTAATTTTCCAGACATCATAATTTATGAGTTATGAGTTGATAAATTGAATTTTTAACTCCTAACTCCTCATTTTTAGTAATTACCAATTATCAAATGCGGATATTTATCAGCACTGGCGAAGTATCTGGCGATTTACAAGGGTCGCTACTAATTTCAGCGCTGAAGCGTCAAGCTGCGGCGATTGGGTTGGAATTAGAGATTGTGGCGCTGGGTGGCGAAAAAATGGTAGAGGCTGGGGCAATTTTGCTGGGAAATACCAGTAGTATTGGCTCAGTGGGTATTCAAGAAGGGCTGCCTTATATTTTACCAACTCTCCAGGTGCAACGACGGGCGATCGCTTCCCTAAAGCAAAATCCCCCTGACTTGGTAGTGCTGATCGATTATATGACTCCCAATCTGGAAATTGGGACTTATATGAAACAACATCTGCCAGATGTGCCTGTGGTGTATTACATTGCTCCCCAAGAGTGGGCTTGGTCAATAAGTTTGCGAAGAACTAACCGGATTGTTGGTTTTACAGATAAGCTGTTGGCAATCTTTCCACAAGAAGCCCGTTACTTTCGCGAGAAAGGCGCAAAAGTTAGTTGGGTGGGACATCCTTTGGTTGACCGAATGCAAGATGCTCCTAGTAGGGAAGCAGCTCGTGCAACATTGGGGATTGCACCAGAAGAAATTGCGATCGCACTCCTCCCCGCCTCTCGCCGTCAAGAACTAAAATATCTTTTACCAATTATTTTTCAAGCTGCCCAAACTATTCAAGCGAAATTACCTGAAGTTCGTTTCTGGATTCCCCTATCGCTAGAAGTTTATAGACAGCCAATCGAAGAGGCTATTGAGCGTTACGGTTTACGGGCGACAGTTATATCAGGTCAACAAATGGAAGTTTTTGCAGCTGCTGATTTAGCCATTAGCAAATCTGGTACTGTCAATCTAGAACTGGCTCTGTTAAATGTGCCACAGGTTGTAGTTTATCGCCTCAGTCGTCTGACTGCGTGGATCGCTCGGAAAATTCTCAAAGGTTCTATAACCTTCGCATCACCACCTAATTTAGTAGTGATGAAGCCGATTGTGCCAGAATTTTTACAAGAGCAAGCCACAGCAGAAAATATTACCCAAGCAGCAATGGAACTGCTACTCAATCCCAGTCGCACAGAGCAAACTTTGCTAGATTATGAAGAAATGCGTCAAAGTTTGGGAGAAGTTGGGGTTTGCGATCGCGCTGCTCAAGAAATTTTGCAAATGCTATGAGGGACTGGGGACTGGGGACTGGGGACTAGGAACTGGGAAAATTTTGTATATTTAATACTCTATACTTAATACCCAATTCCCAATCTCTAATACCTAATACCCAATCCCCAGTCCCTAATCCCTTTAGAGGTGTCATGGCTTATGAGATGAAAAAACAACGAGCGATCGCAGTTGATTTATTCGCTGGTGCGGGCGGTATGACTCTTGGCTTTGAGCAAGCTGGTTTTGATGTGCTGGCGTCTGTGGAAATCGACCCGATCCATTGTGCAACACATGAGTTTAACTTCCCTTATGCGAGAGTGTTATGTAAAAGTGTTGTGGATACTACCGGGGAAGAAATTAGGAATCGGTCTGAAATTGGCGATCGCGAAATTGATGTGGTTATTTGTGGCTCACCATGTCAAGGATTTTCCCTAATTGGTAAACGGGCTGTTGACGATCCTCGAAACTCTTTGGTATTTCACTTTCATCGACTGGTTATTGAACTAAAACCGAAATTTTTTGTGATGGAAAATGTCCGGGGGATAACGGTTGGCGAACATAAACAAATCCTCCAAACATTAATTAGCGATTTTAGAATTCACGGCTATAAAGTAGAAGAAAATTATCAAATTCTCAACGCTGCAAATTACGGAGTACCACAGTCCCGTGAGAGATTATTTCTTATAGGTGCAAGGGAGGATGTAGAGTTAGCGAAATATCCTCAGCCGATTACTAAACAAGCTTTACTAAATAATTTAAATTCTCAAAAAATATCTGACATTCCATTGAGTCCTACAGTATGGGATGCAATTGGAGATTTACCTGAAATAGAACAATATCCAGAGTTACTAACAAGAGATTGGGTTGTTGCAGACTATGAAAAGCCTAGTAACTATGCTCTTGTACTTCGCGGTATCAAATGCCTAAATGATGATTATTCTTACAAACGAGAATATGATTTGCGAATACTTTCTTCAAGTTTAAGAACAAAACATTCTGCGGAAACTGTTAAACGTTTTCAGGAGACTCAACAAGGTGAGAGAGAAAAAATTAGTCGTTTTCATAAGCTACATCGTGATGGTGTCTGTAATACTTTAAGAGCCGGAACGGATAAGTATAGGGGTTCTTTCACATCTCCGAGACCGATTCATCCATCTACGCCGCGCTGTATCACTGTCAGGGAAGCGGCGAGATTGCATTCTTACCCCGATTGGTTTAGATTTCATGTAACCAAATGGCACGGATTTCGACAAGTTGGTAACTCTGTACCACCGTTACTAGCAAAGGCTGTGGCGTCAGAAATTATTCGCAGTTTAAATATTTCGCCTTTTAAACCGAGTTTGGGATACAAGTTGCCAGAGGAGAAGCTATTACAATTTAATATGTCGCAAGCAGCACAATATTATCAGCGGGACTGGTAAGAATACACTTTGTAATATGTGCAAGGTTAGGCTAAGTCCAAGCACGGAAGAATGTACTATCTTCCCAGATATTAGCAGCCCGTTGAGCGATCGCTGTTAATTCTTCTTTTTTAAGAGGCACAAAAGCTCTCGCTATCTTGACATTATTCTCTAATTGTGTAACCGTCTCTGCTGCAATTACACAACAATTAACTCCAGGCTGAGACATTGTGTAACCTAAAGCTTGCTCCATACCTGCCAACCCACCTGATTTAAACAGCCGACCATAAGCCGGGACTTTCATCGCAATCACACCGACATTTTTTTCTTGAGCAACTGGCAGAACCACCGGGATAAATGGGTGTGGGTGGTGTTTGTCGGCAGCATTTACAGGAATCAGTGTAGTGTGAAAAGGATAGCGACGTAACCCTTCAGCAATTACTTGAGGGTCGTGATGTCCGGTGATCCCAGCAAAGCGCACCAATTTTTGTTCTATGGCTTCTTCTAAAGCTTTAATTGCACCAGATGGACTAAAGATGGTGTCAAGTTCTTCAGAAAAAGAGACGTGATGCAACTGCCATAAATCGAGATAATCTGTATTGAGACGTTTAAGCGATCGCTCCAATTCTCGCCATGCACCATCACGATCTCTTCGATCGGTCTTGCTTGTGAGAAACACCTTTGAGCGATGAGGTGGTAGCACTTTCCCTAAATAATCTTCACTCGGCCCATAACTAGCTGCTGTATCAAAGTAGCGGATACCAAGTTCCAGCGCTCTTTGAATAATTGCTGTAGCATCACCCTCTTTTCCTTCCCAGGATAGCGGCGTTTGTCCTGCTCCTCCTAACCCGAAGATCGGGAGTTTTACTTCTGTGCGTCCCAGTACCCGCTCTGGCATAGTTGCTGACGGTGTTGCGGTGTTGGTAGTATTTTGCTGTAAAGCATTAGTTGCCACAATACCTCCAGTCACAGCAATGCTGGTAATTAGGAAATTACGCCGCGTTTTTCCTTCTGTCATGATTGGGTTCGGGGGCGAAATTACTTTTATTATAAATTCTAGCTAGGGGGGATTAATCTCAGAAAGCAAAATTACTGATAGTTTAGGAACACTACGAAAGCGCCGATCGTTGGTTAGAAAAGTAGAACATTGAGTCAACAGTGCTGTTGCTGCATGGATAGCATCTGGTAATTTGATGTTAATTCTGGCACGAAGTTGAGCAGCTTCAATTAAAACCTGACGACTGACAGGAATCACTGTTAAATTCTGTGAATTTGTAATCAGTTTTTTGTAAGTTGTTTGTTGAGCTAAGTCATGATTTTGGAAAGGTTTTACCAATACTTCAGCAAGTGATAATTCACTAGTTACTACACTCAAGTTACCTCGATCAACATTTTGGAATAACTGAGTTAAATCTTGGACAAATACTGGATATCCTTCTAAAGCATAGATCCAAATATTCGTATCGAGGTATACCTTTGTTCCTTGAATAGCATCTAGAATTCCCATGCATCTCGTTCTTGGCGAATAAACTGATCCACTTCTTCTGGTGTAGCAAAACTGCCTTTAACAGATCCGATAAAGCTACTTAGAGGCTTTTCAGAATGCTTTGCGGGTGACTCCAGAAGTACAATCACTTCGACAGTTGCACCTGCTGGAAGTTCTGGAGAAGAGATTTCTACTACCCCACCAGTTTTGACGATCGCCTGTTGCCTGAGTCCATTAAGCATGATAATTTATCCTCATTAGTGTCAGAATATCGCACTCCTTTTTCTAGTTTAGCTTTGAAGTGCGATCGCGCTACTTGCCAGCGATCGCATTTTTATCAGCGTAGTTAAGATTTTTCTGATATTCTATGATTTTTTGCTGGGCTACTACATAATTGGGGCTAGAAGATGGCACGTTTTTCATAAGTGCGATCGCACCTTTCCAATGACTCACAACTGTCTTCCACTCATCTGGAGATTTTGCTGATTGAGTCAAGTTAGCTGCATTAATTGCTTTACTTACTGCCTCTCGAAATGTATCAGTTTCAAGTAACACTATCGGCGAGTCTGAAGTCACTGGTGAGGGTGTAACTAATACAGGCTTTGATGGTATTTGTGTTGGAATCTTAGAGGTTAAGGGAAGTATTTCTACGAATTTTGAAGAAAAGTATATTCCTAGAGAAATTGAAAATATTATAAAAACGAACAAAAACTTTTTATTTAAATTACGATACTTCCGTCGAGACTCCATTATTAAATTTTGCCTATTATTCGATAAAATATTTGATTTTGTTGTGTGCAATCCCATTTCTCCACGCAATTTATCGAGTTCTTTTTTTGTATGTTTTTCTGTCTCTAAATTATATTTGATTTATTGGTATCTTCTTCTTTATTACCAGAATAAACAAATATTATTCGGTATTTTACCAAATTTTCAATTTGATAAATCAATGCCCCAGTATAAATATAGAATAGTCCAAATATTAAGATGATATTATTGATATTTTCTAGTTGTATATAGTATTCAATTCGTCTGTCGTAGTTAGGATTAAATAATGGTAGAAGTATTGTAGAAAACAAAGCTGCTATCAATGTAGAAATTACAATTACAAGCCAAGCGTACAATCCTTCCCACCAACTCATTAATCCTGGTAATAATCCCTGTGTTGTACCTATTTCCGGTGCCTGAATTTCTGAGATAAATCGACTAATGAGCAAGTGTAAGCAGTGATGAGTTAAAGAAATTATCGGAATTGGAGATAAGATTAACAATATTGTAAATATTAAAAATAATTCCGGGCTACGTACAAAATATACGATGTCATAACCTAGCTTTCCAGTATTTTGAACTATAAATATAATAACTCTCAAAAATAGAGTCAAAATCAATGCTTTGAACCAAGAACTAGGATAAGGAAACCATAAAGGCCAGTAAAACGTTTGTAGCTTTTGCTTAGTAACTTCCTGAGTATTCGGCTGTTTCATAACCAATAACTAAATCCAAACAACTAAGATAATATCTTCCATCTCAGGATTCCCTATTTACAGGTAAAAGCAACATTTTCAAAATTTTTCCAATCCTATATTTAAAATTCATAGAAGTTTATTAAAATTATTATATAACCCCGTATTTTAGGTTCTATCTCTGCACCTATGCATGAGATAAATTAAATATTATCGTTCCTTGGTAATCACAGAGCTACCATTACTAATACTTACTTTTTGAATAAAAACGTTAGTAGAAGATGATAAAATATCAGTACTAATTTGATTAGCAATAAATTCAAAATCTTGGTTTGTTAATCCCTGCGCAGTATCGCCACTTAAGTTAATATAAATAGTTAGATTTTGAGGATTACTAGAAGAGTGTTCATCATCTACTGGTTCTAAATCAGCTTCTACCATGCCCAAATCAAACTCTTTACTCCAAGTCGGAAACTCCTTACCTGTTTGTTGTCCATAAATTTTGACTCTTTCAACAGATGCAGCCCCTAAAGCTGTTAACCCTTTGCGGATAAATGCAACTAAAATTTGCTGATTTAGTACTTGGGCAGATTCTAGCGTTACCTCTAAGCAAGCATCTTGGAAAGCAACTTTTGCGTTGATCCCTTTGGGGTATAAGTGGCGGTTCATCAGAGATGCGATCGCTTCTGCATCTCCCTGTTTTGCAAGTTTTAGAATATTTGGCTGTGTCATAACCAGTAAAAGAGAAAATCTAGAAAAATAAACTTATATTCTCAGGATTCCCTCTTGACAGCCTTAAGTAACACTGTAATGTAAGATATCAGCTAACCTGGGCTAAAATATTTAGTATAAAGATAGTCATTCACAGACTTTTACAAAAATATATTTCCCCTGTATCAACATCAAAAACTCTTGTTTTTGTGCTTGCCAAATTAACAGGATTAATATTAATCAGTTAATTCCAATTTTCAATATGAAGTTTTACCGAGATCGTGTTTGGCCTTCGACACTAGAAGAAGCCATAGTTATCCAAGAAACGCTGCAAAATCAAGTAATTACTGAAGATCAACTACAAGAACCTATTCAGTACGTTGCTGGTGTAGATATGGGTTTTGAAGCTGATGGAACAATTAGCCGTGCTGCTGTTGCAGTGCTGAGTTTTCCTGATTTGCAAGTAATCGAGACAAGCCTAGCACATCGTCCTACGACCTTTCCTTATGTTCCTGGGTTCCTCTCATTTCGGGAAATTCCAGCCGTACTCGATGCCCTGGAGAAAATTAACACAACACCAGATATCATTCTGTGTGATGGTCAAGGAATTGCTCATCCCCGCAGATTAGGTATAGCTAGCCATTTAGGGTTACTTATAGATATGCCGACAATTGGTGTAGCTAAGTCGAGGTTGATAGGTAAGCATGAAGAATTGGCAGAAACCAAAGGCAGCACACAACCACTAATATATAACGGTGAAACCATTGGGGCAGTTTTGCGATCGCGCACAGGAGTAAAACCTCTGTATATTTCCAGTGGTCATCGAATTAGTTTACCGACTGCGATTGACTATGTATTGCGCTGTACGCCCAAATATCGACTGCCAGAAACTACACGTGTTGCTGATAAATTAGCGTCGAATAGATAAAGCTTGTTGAAGTTTCTTCTAAATACTTGCTTGCACCGACTCAATCGTGTTAGGAATCGCACAGAAAGAAGTTGAAGTAGCTAAATACCACTTACGAAGTTAGAACAATGAACGCACTAACTTTACATTGGCACGATGCAGGCCAAGATAAAACTCAGAACATTTACGAACAACAGCCAAGTCAAAATCATGGCACTGTCCGCATCGGTCGCGATCCCCTCCGGTGCGATATTGTTCTGAGTCATCCTACTGTATCTGGACTCCACGTTGAAATATTTTTTCATCACCAGCAACAGCGCTTTTATATCAGGAATTTGCGATCGCAAAATCCCCCCGTTGTCGATGGACGGCAATTAGTCCAAGGTGAAATGCTTTTAACTGAGGGCAGTAGTATCACTTTAGGACAACTAAAACTCAACGTTACAAGCGTTTCCACGGGTAGTATTCCAGCAACAATTTTGCTCCCACCCAATCCAGCAGTAAATCTCGGACATCACCATCACCCACAAACACCCCCCGCACCACCGCCAGGAGTTTATGGCTTAGAATGCCCCAAATGTCATAAAGTTTCCCCAGCAGAGAATCTACAAATTGGCTGTCATTGGTGTGGGACATCTTTAGCTGCGGCTGTGAGTGTGTTGGTAGCACGGGGAAGTTGAGCAGGGGAGAAATCAATTCAAAATTCAAGTTGCGCTGGAAGCGCACCAAAGGTGCGACTCAAAATTCAAAATTGAAGATTCAATCCCCATACTCAATGCCCAATGCCCAATGCCCAATGACCAATGACAAATGACCAATGACAAATGACAAATGACCAATGACATACAAATCCAATTAAGTTGGGAAGAACCAGCGACGGGCGAACGGCGAGAACCACTGTTAAATGTGCCGATCGCTTTTGGTCGAGAATTTGCTCGCTTACCTGCTGAACATAGAGGAATGCGGGTTTCTCGGATGCTGCTTAACAGTAACGAAGTTTCTCGCTACCATGCCCTAATTGACTGGGAACAAGACCATTTAGTAGTGATTGACCAAGGTAGCGTTAACGGTGTCTATGTCAACGGTCAACCACAAACGCGTAGTGTTCTAGTTAATGGCGATACGTTGCAAATTGGCCCCTATCTGATTGCAGTGACATTTGGTGCTAGCGCCTCTGCACCAGATACTAGCCCCCCTTCAACGATTCACTTCAACGCAAATACCAATCGCCCAGACCCCAGCTTACCTGTACAGCCGCTAACGCCTGTGGCAAGTAATTTTCCACCATTGGCGTTTCAGGCACAAAAAGTCTCTGTGCAAGCACTTCATGCTACAGGATTACCAGTAGATGAATCTGATTATCTAGCGATCGGGGCGGGATTGGGTAGCTTTTTATGGACTGATTTGTTGCGAATTAGTGGTGTACCTGCTGACAAAATTGTGGCTTTGGGATTAGAGGCAGAACCTTATGCCCGTTACAAACGCCTCTGTCTGAATTCGCAAATTCCTTTATATGAAAGACTGCGTTCTAATTCTGATTCTTGTCCCGATAATATTTGGGGTTGGCCTAGTTATGCCTTGCGTGAAGCTTGGGGAGACTTAGCCAAAGGAGAGATCAAGTCAGCATTCAAGTATTTATGGCAAGTGTTTGCTGAACCAACATTTGCAGAAACTTATACTCCCCGTGCGGGCAATGTCTTTGATTCCATAGATAGGGAGACAAAGCGCATAGGCTGGAATCAAATTTATCGCTATGGGCGAGTTAGGGTAATTCGCAAAACTGATGACGGTAGATATTGCGTAGCCTATTCTCGCGGCCCGGGAAATTATGCTTTTTTAGTTAGTCGTTATTTACATTTAGCTACTGGATATCCAGCAATTCAGTTTCTCCCAGATTTGCAAGCTTATAGGGAAAAATATCAAGATTTTACATCTGTCGTCAATGCTTATGAAGCTCACGATCGCGTTTATGAACAACTAGAGCAACATGGTGGTACGGTATTGATTCGGGGGCGGGGAATTGTGGCTTCGCGGATTGTGCAGCGAATTTATGAAGCCAGAAAGCGAAATCGGAATATTGCAGTTTTGCATTTAATGCGATCGCCTAAACCCCAAGGTAACAAATTTCAAAATACCCAGCGCCTAGTCAAAAATCATTACGAATTTCAACCCTTTAACTGGCCGAAAGCCTGTTGGGGCGGCGAACTCCGGGCAATGTTAGAAAAAGCCACCCCCGATGAACGCAAGCGTTTACTAGCAGACTGGGGTGGAACTACTACCGCCGACCGCCGAGATTGGCAGCAAATTACTGCTCAAGGGTTAAGCGAAGGCTGGTATCAAATTACCTTTGGTGAGGTTTTGGATGTAGAACGAGATGCCCAAAACCGGACTATTACCCGTATCCGAGAGCAAAGCTTTGGGGAAAAGAAATTGTTCGCTGACTTTATTGTTGATGCTACTGGACTGGATGCCAAAGTAGATGCAAATCCCCTCTTGGCAGATTTGGTGAAACATTACAATTTACCAGTGAATCATCTGGGGCGATTGACTGTAGCGAACAATTTTGAATTAGTAGAAATGCGTAGCGATCGAGGTCAAATGTATGCTGCGGGGGCGATTACTTTAGGTGGCCCTTATGCCGCAGTTGATAGTTTCTTGGGCTTGCAATACGCTGCATTAGTCGCCGTTGATGGACTCGCCGCCGCTCGTGCGCCTGGAGTTCAAAGGTTGAATGTTTTAAGTTCCTTTAGTCAGTGGTTGAAGTGGGTGTTAAATCAATCACCTTAGTATTAGGGTGCAGGGAGCAGGAGGGATAGAGTATTTATTTGGTTGTTTTGAATAGCAAATCCCAACTTCGAGGGTAAAAGGTGCAACTTCGAGGATAAAAGGTGCAACGTTGAGGATAAAAGGCGCAACGTCGAGGATAAAAGGTGCAACGGCGAGGATAAAAGGCGCAACTTCGAGGATAAAAGGTGCAACGGCGAGGATAAAAGGTGCAACGGCGAGGATAAAAGG